>CAYJOH010000159.1:0-2885 GCA_964371685.1 uncultured Anaerolineaceae bacterium | reverse complement strand
GCGGCGCCCGGGCTCAGCGCTTGCGGGCGATCGTCATCCCGTCCGCGATCGCCAGCAGCACGTGGCGGACACGCGGGTCGGCGGCGATCATCTCGTTCACGCGGCGCAGCGTCCGGGTGCTCTCGTCATCGGCCGCAGGATCCGCCACCCGGCCGCCCCACAGCACGTTGTCGAGCGCGACGACCCCACCGGGCCGCACGAGCTCCAGGCACCGCTCCCAGTAGGCCGGGTACGACGGCTTGTCGGCGTCGATGAAGGCGAGGTCGAAGGTCCCCGCGGCGCCATCGGCGAGCAGCCGGTCCAGCGACTCGACCGCCGGCCCCAGGCGCAGGTCCACCCGGTCCGCAACGCCGGCCTCCGTCCAGTACCGCCGCGCCACCGCGGTGTACTCGTCGGACACGTCGCAGCACACGAGCCGCCCGTCGTCGGGCAGGGCGAGGGCCACGGCGAGCGACGAGTACCCGGTGAACGTCCCGATCTCCAGGCACCGGCGTGCCTCAAGCAGCTCCACCAGCAGCGCCAGCACCGCGCCCTGCTCGGGGGCGATCTGCATCGACGAGCGGGGATGGGCGGCGGTCTCCTCGCGCAGCCGGGCGAGGATCGATGGCTCGCGGAGGCCCCAGCGGAGGACGTAGTCGTGGACGGCGTCGGGCAGGCCGATGGACTTGCTGGTCATGACCCGGGATCATGGCACGGGCGCGCGGTACCGCTCAATCCCTGCGGAACACGTACCCCACGCCGCGCACGGTGTGCAGGAACCGGGGAGCGCCCGGGTCTGCTTCGATCTCGCTGCGCAGCCAGTGGACGTGGACGTCCACGGTCCGCGTCTCGCCCGCGTAGTCGTAGCCCCAGACATGCTCCAGCAGCTGGTCGCGCGTGAACACCTGGCCCGGGTGGCGCATCAGGAACGCGAGCAGGTCGAAGGCCTTGGGCTTGACCGGCAGCGTCTCGCCGTCGCGCAGGATCCGGTGGCCGGGAATGTCCACCTGGACCCGGCCGAGGTCCAGCAGCGGCGGGTTCTCCGCGCCCGCGACCTGCTCGGCGCGACGGAAGATCGCCCGGATGCGCGCGGTCAGCTCGCGGAGCGAGAAGGGCTTGGTCACGTAGTCGTCCGCGCCCAGCTCCAGCCCGACGACCTTGTCCACCTCGGAGTCCTTCGCGGTGAGCATGATGATCGGCACCGCGGACTCCGCTCGGAGGATCCGGCACACCTCGACGCCCGACAGCTCCGGCAGCATCAGGTCCAGGAGCACGAGGTCCGGCCGGTCGGCGCGGAACCGGGCGAGCGCCTCCCGGCCGTCAGCGGCGGGGATGGCGCGGTACCCCTCGACCTCGAGGGCCTCGACGAGGGTCTCCCGCAGGGTGGTCTCGTCGTCCACGACGAGGATCGTGCGTGCCATTCGCGGCGGATCGTGCCGGAGCCCTGTTAACGCCGTGTTCATGGGCTCGTCGCATCAGCTCCGGGCGGCCTGGGCGACAGACGCGATCGCCGCGTCCAGCCGGGCCAGCGTGCGCTCCCGGCCGAGCGCGACGAGGGTGTCGAACAGCGGCGGCGTCGCCGTCCGACCGGTCGTCGCCACGCGGACGGCCATGAACAGGTCGCCGGCCTTCCAGCCGCGCGCGTCGGCGAGGGCCCGGAGCGGCGGCTCGAGCTCATCGGCCTCCCAGGTCACCGCGTCGTGCGCCGCAAGGGCGTCGCGGGCGGCGGTGAGCCCGGCCAGGGTCGTCCCGGCGTCCCAGCGCTTGGGCGTCAGGAGCACCGGGTCCACCACCAGCTCGTCGACCCACAGGTAGCCCACGAGGTCCGTGATCGCGGCCAGCGTCGGCAGGCGCTCGCGGACGATCGGCAGCAGCGCCCGGAGCTCGCCCTCGGCGGGGATGCGGTCGAGCTGCCCCGCGACGTGCGCCGCCTCCACGAACGGGAGCAGCCGGCCGATGAGGTCGTCGTCGTCGAGGCGGCGGATCCACTGCCCGTTGAGCCACTCCAGCCGCTCGCGGTCGAACCGGGCGCCGCCTTTCTGGACCTTCTCCAGCTCGAACCGCTGCTCGAGCTCCGCGAGGCTGAACACCTCCTCCTCCGTGCCCGGCGACCAGCCGAGGAACGCGAAGTAGTTCACGAGCGCCTCGCGGATGAACCCCTGCGCGATGTAGTCCGCGACCGCGGTCTGGCTCTTGCGCTTGCTCATCTTCGTGCCGTCCGGGTTGAGGATGAGCGGCAGGTGGCCGAACACCGGCACGGGGTAGCCCAGCGCCTCGAACAGCAGGATGTGCTTGGGCGTGTTGCTCACGTGATCCTCGCCCCGGATCACGTGGCTGATCGCCATCGCGCTGTCGTCCACGACCACCGTGAAGTGGTACAGCGGCGTGCCGTCGGCGCGGACGATGACGAAGTCGCCGCCCAGGTTCGCGGTGTCGATCTCCACCCGGTCCCGGACGAGGTCGTTCCAGCCCACCACCCCGGCTCGGACCCGGAACCGGGTCACGGGCCGGCGCCCCTCGGCCTCGCGGGCGGCCCGCTGCTCGGCGGTCAGGGCGGCACATCGGCCGACATAGCGCGGCGCCGCCTTGGCGGCCTCCTGTGCCCGCCGGTCCGCGTCGAGCTCCCCGGGCGTGCAGTAGCAGGGGTAGGCGCGGTCGGCGGCGAGCAGGCGGGCGGCGGCCTCGGCGTAGGTGTCCAGGCGCTGCATCTGGCGGTACGGCGCGTACGGGCCAGCCTCCTCGACGCCGGCGACGCCGGGGCCCTCGTCCCAGGTGATCCCCAGCCAGTGGAGGCCGTCGAGGATGTCCTTCTCGAACGCCTCGGTGCTCCGCGCGACATCGGTGTCCTCGAGGCGCAGCAGGAAGGTGCCGCCCACGTGGCGGGCGAACAGGTAGTTGAACAGGGC
>CAYJOH010000158.1:221-6150 GCA_964371685.1 uncultured Anaerolineaceae bacterium | reverse complement strand
CCCGAGAGCGCCCGCTCCGGCTCCTTCGATCCGCCCCGACAGGAGGGCCTCGGGCGGCGGGGCGGCGGGGAGGGGCGTGGGCGCCGCCGGGCCTGACGCCGGCGGCGCGGTGGGTTCGGCGGCGGGGGTCGGCGGCGGGACCGGGCCGCACGCCGCCAGCGTGACGAGCAGCACGGCGAGCATCGTCGCCCGGACGGTGGCAGCGTGTGCGGGCACGTGATCCCTCCCTTCGCTCAGCGATCGCTCGGCGTGGATTGCGGGCAGGCTCCGCCGGTGCAGGTGCCGGACACGGCGATGGACACCGCGGCCGACGACGACGCCAGCAGGCCTTCGGCCGACGGCTTGCGGAACAGGGCCCGGTAGTCACGACTGGCCCACACGTTGACGGACGCGGCATACGTGCCCGCCGACGAGCGGGGGGCCATGGTCGCGACGTCGTACCAGGTGCCCGACAGGCGGTGCTGGAGGACGACGGTCCGCGAGGTGACGAGGTTGTTGGACAGGCGGCCGGAGCCGTCGCTCCGGAGCGTCGCGGTGAAGGTCACCATCGACCCCGCGGCGACCGTGGTCTTCGAGGCTGACAGCGCGAGCGTCGTCGGCACCTCGAGGCAGGTGCTGTACGGCGTCGTGGAGTTCGTGATGTCGTACTGCTGCTGGAGCGTGGCGACGTCGCACCGCCCGAACGCGTGGGCGTTCCAGCCCGACCTCGGCTTCGTCCTCGACAGCGCCTGGACCACCGCATCGCCGTAGTCCGACTCGTTGGCGAAGTTGTCGTGGTGGCCGAGGACGAGGACGTGGCCCAGCTCATCGAGCATCACGTTCTCGACCTCGTAGCAGCCGTCCGGCGACCCGGACAGCTCGCACCAGCGGAGCGTGCCCCAGTCGAACCGGTGCCCGTTCTCGCGGAACCACACGCCGAACCTGTCGGGCACCCAGCGCCGCATGCAGGCCAGGCCGTTGACGCCGCACGGGACGTCGGTGCCGTAGTAGACGGTGCTGTCGCCCTTGGCGTTGTAGGCAAACGTGGGCGCTCGGGACTTGCGGGACGCGTTGGCGTCCGCGACGCCCTCGTTCATGGCCGTGCGCATGGCGGTCGGCGGGCCGCCGCCCCAGCGGTAGGTCAGGACCTGGTTCTGGTCGTACAGGCCGCCGCCGAGCAGCGGATCCGGGTCGTGGCCGGCGGCCGGGGCGAGGACGCCCCCGACCAGGAGGGCCGCGGCGGCGCCCGCCGCCGACACGACAAGGCGGCGAGGCAGGGTGCGGATCGACATCACGGCTGGACCTCCCAGAGCTGGCCGACGCCGTTGGTCGCGACGTCGAGGCGGCGGGCCGCGGCGGGATCCGTGAGATGGCCGGCCGGGGCGAGCAGCACCCAGCCGTCGGGGACATCCGCCCCGCTCGTGGCCGTGGAGCCGGCACGGACCGGCGCGCCCGGCGTGCCGACGGCCGCAGGCGAGCGGCGCAGCGTGTCGAGCTCGAGGATCTCCAGGGACCCGTTGCCCGCCTCGTGGACGAGCGTCCGGCTGCCGGGACCGCCGAGGGCCGCGGGACCGGCGGCGGCGAGCAGCGTCATGCGCCGCCCCGTGCTCAGGTCGATGCCCTCGACACGGCACGGAAAGCCGTTGCAGGGCGCGTAGGCGATCGCCCGGTCCCCGCTGACGCCGATCAGCGGCCCGGTGCCGTCCACGCGGTCCACCCGCCCGCTGCGCGGCTCGAGGACCCGCAGCCGGCACGCCCGCTCGCCGCACGAGGCGACCGTCAGCCGGCCGTCCGCGGTCAGCGCGAGCTCGGTCGAGAAGGTGGGTCCGAACGCGGCCGCGAACGGGAGGCCGCGCAGCACGCGGCGGGCGGGCCCGCCGTCGAGCGGACGCCGCCACACGCCCTCGTCCGCGCGCGTCGCCCGGTTCACGCGGTGCTCCCAGACCGCCGAGCCGTCCGGCGCGAGGACCGCGGAGCGGACGACGGAGGCCTCGCGCCCGATGTCCGTCGCGCAGCCCGCGGCGACGTCCACGACCCGCAGGCGCGATCGCGACCCGTCGTCATCGCCGATCAGGACGCGGCCGCCCACCGGACCGGACGCGAACGACTCGGGCGGCAGCGCGAGATCCCGAGCCGGCGCCCCGGCGAGACCGCCCAGCGACAGGCGCCGGCCGGTGAGCCAGCCATCCGCGTCCAGCTCTGCGTCGAGCGCGAACCAGGCGCCACCCGCCGCCGCGGCGAGCAGCCCTGCGGCCTGCGCCGGCGGGCACGGCGGCGGGTCCCACGGCGGGTCGGCGGCACGCAGCGCTGCAGGCCGGACGAGGCCGGCGGCCCCGATGACCACGATCGCGGCGAGGGGAGCGAGCAGGCGGGTACGTCGCATGAGCTCCATGGACGGTGTTCCTCCTCCGGCGGGACAGGAACGGGCGGGAGGAGGGCGAGGCGGGCAGTGTGGCGCCGGCCGCTTCACTGCCACTTACCTGGCGCCCGGTGGTACGCTGCGCGGTGCCATCGGGACCCCGAGTCCCCACACAAGTCCGACGCGGTACGGTCGCGAAGCCGGTGCGATTCCGGCACAGTCCCGCTACGGTGACCGCCCCTCCGGGGGCGGAAGTCCGGTCGCCGACCTGCCGTCGCCGCTCGAGCCTTCGAGAGAAAGGTCAGGCGTAACGTGCGATCCACCGCCTGACCCCTCCTTCGACCCGAAGCGAGGGGTCTTCCATTCCAGGCCACTTTCACCCCCTGTCCGGAGTTCCCGTGGACGCACGTCTCGAAGCGGCCCGTCGCCGCGCCAACCGCCCGCTCCCAGCCCTGGTCCTGCTGCTCGTCGCCACCCTGCTCGCCGCCTGCGCGGGCCCCGCGGCGCCGCCCACGCTCGACCCCGTCACGCCGGTCCCCTCGACTACCGCGCAGTCGACCGCGGCCCCGACGGCGCCGCCCACCGAGGCCCCGGCCTTCCCCGTGACCCTGACCGACGACGAGGGCACGGAGGTCACGATCCCGGCCGAGCCGGCGAAGATCGTGTCGCTCACCCCGGCGTCGACCGAGACGCTGTTCGCGATCGGCGTCGGCGACCGGCTGGTCGGCAAAGTCGAGGACTTCAGCCTGTACCCGCCCGAGGCCGCGTCGGTCCCGGACGTCGCCAAGTTCGGCTCCGTGGACGTGGAGAAGATCGTCGGCCTGGGCACCGAGCTGGTGATCGCCGGCGGCAGCAACTTCAACCCGCCCGAGGCCATCGCGAAGCTGCGCCAGCTCGGCGTGCCGGTGCTCGTGCTGTTCGCGCCCGACCTCGACACCGCCATCGCCGACATCGAGCTGATCGGCCGCGCGACCGGCCGGAGCGAGGAGGCGGCCGAGGTGACCGCGAGCATCCGGGGCGCGTTCGACGCGGTGGCCACCGCCACGGCGGGCCTGCCCGTGCCGCGCGTGTTCTACGAGCTGGACGCGACGAACGGGTTCTTCGGGCCCGCGCCGGACTACTTCGGCACCGAGATGATCCGGACGGCGGGCGGCGAGCCGCTGACCAGCGGCAAGCCCGGCGTCTACCAGATCGAGGCGGAGCAGATCGTCGCCTTCGACCCCGAGGTGATCCTGCTCGGCGACGCGGCCTACGGCGTGACGCCGGAGCAGGTCGCGGCCCGGCCCGGCTGGGACGTGCTCACGGCCGTGCGCAACGGCGACGTCCGCCCGATCGACGACGTGATCGTCACCCGTCCGGGCCCGAGGCTCGCCGACGGCATCCGGGCGCTGGCGCTGGCCATCCATCCCGGTCTCGTGCTGCCGACGCCGGCGCCGTAGCCATGACGACCACCCCCGTCCCGGCCGGCCTGCGCGCCCGGGCCGCCCTCGCCGCCCCGGCCCGCCGGCTGGGCCGCGCCGGGTGGCTGGCCGTGATGGGGGTGGTCCTGCTGCTGGTCGTCCTCGTCGGCGGGATCGTGCTCGGGTCGGTGGACCTGGCCCCGGGGACGACGCTCGCGATCCTCGGGCGGCGGGTGCTGGGCCTCGACCTCCCCGTCACGTGGCCGGCCACCGCCGAGGCGATCGTGATCGACCTGCGGCTGCCCCGGGTGCTCACCGCGATGGTCGTGGGCACCGGGCTGGCCGTCGCGGGCGCCACGTTCCAGGGGCTGCTCCGCAACCCGCTCGCGGACCCGTACGTGCTGGGCACGGCGTCCGGGGCGGCGCTGGGGGCGGCGATCGCGGTGCTCGTCCCCGTGCGCAGCCTGGTGCTGGAGTTCGGGCTGCTGCACGGCCTCGCGTTCGTCGGGGCGCTGGCGTCGGTCACGCTCGTGTACCGGCTGTCGCGGACGAGCCCCCTGTCGCCGCTCACCTCGCTGCTGCTCACCGGGTATGCCGTGGGGTCGCTGCTGTCGGCCGGGCTCGCGATGGCGATGTACCTGTCGGGGACCGGGCTGCGGCAGATCTTCGCCTACCTGCTGGGGGGGTTCGATGGGACGTCCTGGGTCCGCCTCGCCGTGGCGGCGCCCCTGGTCGTCGGCGGCAGCGTGCTGATCCTGCTGCGCGCCCGCTCGCTCAACGGGTTCCTGCTGGGCGAGGAGGCCGCCGCGCACCTCGGCGTGGACGTCCGCCGGGAGCGGGCGATCCTGCTGGCGCTGGCGTCGCTGGTCACGGCGGCAGGGGTGGCCGTCGCCGGGCTCATCGGCTTCGTGGGGCTCGTGGTGCCGCACCTCGTGCGGCTGCTGGTCGGCCCCAACGCGCGCCTCGTGCTGCCCATCTCCGCGCTGTTCGGCGCGAGCCTGCTCGCCGTCGCGGACGTGATCGCGCGAATGCTGGGCGGCATCCCGGTCGGTGTCGTGACCGCCGTGATCGGGGCGCCGTTCTTCCTCGCCCTGCTGCGCCGGGCGCGAACTGGGTACGAGCTGTGAACGGGCCCGTCCTCCGCGCCGACGGGATCACCGTCGAAGCCCGCACCCGCGCGATCCTGCGCGACGTCAGCCTGTCGCTCGCGGCGGGCGAGCGGCTGGCGCTGGTGGGGCCCAACGGCGCCGGCAAGTCCACGCTGCTCCGCGTGCTGGCCGGGACGCTCCAGCCGACCGCGGGTCACGTGGAGCTGGGCGGCACCCTGCTCGCCACGCTGGACCGGGCGCAGGTGGCCCGGCGGCTCGCCGTCGTGCCCCAGCAGACGGCGCTGCCGTTCGCGATGCGGGTCGAGGAGGTCGTGGCCCTCGGGCGCCTGCCCCACGAGGCGCCGCTGCGCGGGACCCGGCCCGCCGACCGCGCGGCCGTGGCGGCGGCGATCGACCGCGTTGGCCTCGGCCACCTCCTGGGTCGCGACGCCCGCGAGCTGTCCCTGGGCGAGCGGCAGCTGGTGCTGCTCGCGCTGGCCGTCGCCCAGGACGCGCCGGTCCTCCTGCTCGACGAGCCGACGGTGCACCTCGACCTGCGCCACCAGGTGGAGGCGATGGAGCTCCTGCGCGACCTCAATGAGCGCGACGGGACCGCGCTGGTCGCCGTGCTCCACGACCTCGGCCTGGCCGCCCACTTCTTCCCACGCCTGGTGGTCATCGACCACGGACGGATCGTCGCGGACGGACCGCCCGGCGAGGTGCTGACCGACGAGCGGATCCGCGACGTGTTCGGCGTGGAGCCCGCGCTGGTCCGGCTGGCGGCGGCGCAACCGGGCAACTGACGGCCGCCCGGACCGTGAGGGCGGCCCGTTCCGTGACGGCCCCCGGCCAGCGTCCCGGGCACGAGCCGGGTACGCTGGGGGCGTGAACCGACGTCTCGTCACCCTGGTCGCGCTCCTCACCCTGGTCGCCCTGGTCGTCGCCGCGTGCAGCGTCGCCCGGCCGTCGAGCGGCGTCTCGACCTCGCCGGACGGCTCGACGCCCCCGGCCACCGAGGCGCCCGCGTCCGTCGACCCGAGCGCCGACCCCGCCGCGCCGCCCCCGACCGCCGCGCCGACCGCCGCCCCGACGGAAGAGCCGCC
>CAYJOH010000158.1:0-211 GCA_964371685.1 uncultured Anaerolineaceae bacterium | reverse complement strand
GTGAACCGACGCCTCGTCACCCTGGTCGCGCTCGTCACGCTGGTCGCCTTGGTCGTCGCCGCGTGCAGCGTCGCCCGGCCGTCGAGCGGCGTCACGACCTCACCCGACGGCTCGACCGCCCCGGCCACCGTGGTGCCCGCGTCTGCCGACCCCAGCGCGGACCCCGCCACCGAGCCCCCGACCGACCCGCCGACGGCCGCCCCGACCGAGG
>CAYJOH010000157.1:4243-6153 GCA_964371685.1 uncultured Anaerolineaceae bacterium | reverse complement strand
GCCGTCGTGTTCTTCACCGGGCTGTCGGGCTCGGGCAAGTCCACGATCGCGCGAGCGCTCGCCGACGACCTGGCGGACGGCGGCCCGCGCCGGGTCACGCTGCTCGACGGCGACGAGGTCCGCCAGCACCTGTCGCGCGGGCTGGGCTTCGACGCGGAGTCACGCGACATCAACATCGACCGGATCGCCTACGTCGCCTCCCTGGTCGCGGAGCACGGCGGGATCGCGGTCGCCGCTCCGATCGCGCCGTTCGACGCCGGCCGCCGCGCCGCCCGGGCGCTGGTGGAGCCACACGGCACGTTCCTGCTCGTGCACGTCAGCACGCCGCTCGAGGTGTGCGAGGCGCGTGACCGCAAGGGGCTCTACGCGCGCGCTCGGGCGGGCGCGATCCCCGAGTTCACCGGCATCTCGTCCCCGTACCAGGTGCCCACGGACGCGGACGTCACCATCGACACCACCGACACGAGCGTCGAGGACGCCGTGCGGCAGGTCCGCGAGGCGCTCGAGCGGAGGCTGGACGAGGGCGCCGCCGCGGCACCCTGAGCCGCGGATCGCCCAAGGCCGCTACCCGCGGCGGACCGCGCGGCCGATGCGCCGGAGTCCACGCAGGACCGCCGCCTGCGCGCGCAGGCCGACGACCCCGATCACCTGGTAGGTCGGCACGCGGACGAGCTCGACCGGCTCGGCGAACTGGAGCGGCGCTCGAGTGCCCGCGTCGCGGGCGGCGCCCGTGGAGGCGACGATCCCCATCGCCATCGCGGCCGCGACATCCGCCGGGATCGCGACGGGACCGGCTGGGACGGCGTCCGGTCGCGGGGCGGGGACCTCGGCCAGGATCGACAGGTCGCCGATCACGTGGACACCTGATGCCTCGATCCCGGCGACGATGCCTCGGGCCGCCACGGCGACCCGGTCCAGCGCCGGCGGTGGCAGCTCGACCCTCGGTTCGTCCGCCGCGGGCTCGCGCTGCTTCATCGCCTGGGCGGCGCCGAACCGCATCACCCGGGCATGGAGCCCCTTGGGCAGTCCCTCCGCCTTGAACCGGACGTTGAACGCGCGGACGGCCTCGGCCTCGGGCAGGGTCAGCGAGCGGTTGGCGAGGTCGCGGACGCCGGCCAGCGTCCCCTCGCGGAGGCCCAGCAGGCGTTCGAACGCCCGGAGGACGACGTCGTGCGCGCGATCGTCGACGACGACGGCCGTGACCCGGTCCGGTCCCACGACGTCGGCCCAGCGGGCGATCAGCTCGTCGTGGCGCTGGAGCCACCAGAACCTGGGGTTTGGCCGGCCGGGCGGCTCCCGGAACAGGCGCTCGATCCAGGCGTCCAGCGCCACCACGGTCCCGGCCTGGATGTTCTGCTGCCAGTGCGACGGGATGATCCGCGCCAGCGGCCGCACGGTGACGGCGATGCGCACCCGGTCGGGGTCGAGCTCGTCCACGATGCGCCGGATCACCTCGGGGCTGGCCCAGGCGAAGAACTCGCTGCTGACGACGAGCCGCGGCTCCCGCGCCCCGCGGATCTCGCGGACGAGGTCCCGCCAGTGGCGCATCGACGGGGGCGTTCCCTCCGCATAGGGCGAGGACTGCTCGGTCACCGCGCGCACGGCGTTCGAGGGGTTCCGCGAGCGGCCCGCGTGGCGGACGCCCTGCTCGAGGAGCGAGGCGCGCGCGGACCACAGGGCCGCCTGGACCGCCGTCGTGCCCGTCTTGTGGGGCCCGATGTGCAGCAGGCGCGTGCCCTCGGGAAGCAGCAGGGGGTCGGTGTCCGGGATCGATGGCATGCGTCGGTTCCCTCGTGGCGCGCCGCCTACGATACCGGCCGCGCGCCCGCCCTCGCGGCCGGCAGCGTCCCCGCCGTGTCGCCGTCGCCGCGCGCCATCCGGAGGCCCCGCCGCGGTGGGTCAGGCGTCGG
>CAYJOH010000157.1:0-4233 GCA_964371685.1 uncultured Anaerolineaceae bacterium | reverse complement strand
CGGTATCGATGGCATGCGGCGGGGCCCTCGGGGCGCGCGCCCAAGTATCCGGGCCGCGCGCCGGCCCTCGCGGCCGGCAGCGGCGCGGGCCGCGTCGCCGTCGCCGCGCGACATCCGGAGGCACCGCCGCGGGGTGGGTCAGGCGTCGGGCCGCCCGCCCGGGCGGGCCACCAGCGTCCGCAGGCGCCGGACGGCACCCGCCCGCAGCCGGTGCACGATCGTGCCCGCGAGCACGTAGGTCGGGACCCGGTACAGGTCGTAGGGCTCTTGGAGCACCGGGGTCGGGCCGCGCTCCAGCTGCGGGCCGGCGGCGCCGGCGTCCGGCTGCGCCCGCTCGCGGACCAGGCCGCTGGCGATGAGCACGCCCATCGCCATCCGGGCCGCGATCCGGGGGGCCACATCCACCGGCGGCTGGCGGTCGCCGGCGAGGCGGCTGGGCGCCACCTCGGCGAGGGCCGCGAGGTCGCCGATCACCCGCACGCCGCTGCCGGCGATCCCGGCGACGATCTCCCGGCTGATCAGGGCGACGCGGTCGAGCGCCCACTGGGGCATCTCGATCCGCGGCCAGGCGGGGTCGGGCTCGATCCGCTTGAGGTACTGGCAGGCGCCGAAGTGCATCACGCGGTTGAGCAGCGGCCGGCCCAGGCGCTGGGACCGGTACTCCGCGTTGAATGCCCGCACGGCCTCGACCTCGGGCAGCGTCAGCGAGCGGTTGGCGAGCTCTGGGCCGGCGACGAGCGTCCCGGCGCGCAGGCCCGTCATCTGCTCGAGCGAGCGCAGGACCAGCTGTGGGTCCGGCTCCGCGCGGGCGATCACCGTGACGTTCGCCGGCCCGACGGCGTCCGCCCAACGCTCGACCAGCCGGTCGTGCCGGTGCCGGACCCAGAACGAGGGCGTCGGCGCCGCATCGTCGCGGTCGAGCATCGCGGTCAGCCAGGCGTCGAACGACGCGGTCAGGCCGGCCTGCACGTACTGCTGCCACTGCGAGGGCATGAGCGCCGCCAGCGGCCGCAGGGTCACCACGACGTGCACCGGGGCGGGCCCGAGGGCGCGGGTGATCGCGCGGATCGCCTCCGGCGTGGCGTCCGCGAGGAGCTCGCTGCTCAGCACCACCCGCCGGTCGCCGGCGCCCCGGATGTCGCGGACCAGCGCGTCCCAGCGGCGCCGCGGCGGCGGCACGTCCTCGTCATACGCCGACGGCCGGCCCGTGATGGCGCGCACCGCGCTGGCCGAATGACGGGCGGCCCCCGCGTAGTGGACCCCGTGGGCGCGCAGCTCGTCGCGCCGCGCGTGGAACGCGCCCTGCACCGACGTGGTGCCGGTCTTGGGCGGTCCGATATGGATCAGCCGCGCCCGCGGAGGCAGCAGGACGGCTGTGTCGGCCGGGTTCGGTTCCATCGGCTTCCTCCCTGCGTGGAGGCCGGTAGCTGGCACCACGATACCCGGCCGTGTCACGCCGCCGTCGCCGGGGTACCCTCGGCCGATGAGCATCGAGATCCGGAATGCGCGCCCCGAGGAGTACCCGGCGTTCATCGAGGCGCTCAGCGCGGCGTTCCTCGAGCGCCCGGACATCGCGCGCGTCACCGAGGCCGTCAAGCCCTGGTGGGACCCCGACCGCACCTGGGCGGCGTTCGATGGCGCGCGCGTGTGCGGGACGTTCCGCTCGTGGGCGACGGAGCTGACGGTCCCGGGTGGCGCACGCCTGCCGGCCGCGGCGGTGGCGGCGGTCACCGTCCTGCCGACCCATCGCCGGCGGGGCATCCTGCGCGGCCTGACGTCCGCCGAGCACGCGGCGATCCGCGAGCGCGGCGAGGCGGTCGGGCTGCTGTACGCATCCGAGTACGGCATCTACGGGCGGTTCGGGTACGGCCCCGCCTGCCGCGTGGCGACCTGGACGCTGGACGCGCTCGCCACCGGCTTCCACGGGGCGCCTGTGACCGGCGTGGAGCTCGCCGTGCCGGACACGGCGGCGCGGGACCGGATCGCAGGGGTGTTCGAGACCTGGCGCGCCCGCCAGGCCGGCGAGCTGCGCCGCCGTCCGTTCCGCTGGGACCAGGAGCTGGGCCTCGTCGAGTCGCCGTGGGACGAGACGTGGAAGGGGCTGCTCGCCCTCCATCACGATGCCGCGGGCAACGTGGACGGCTACGCCCGCTACCAGGCCGAGGGCAAGTACGAGCAGCGCCAGCCCCGGGGCCGGATCAGGGTCAACGAGCTCCACGCGCTGACGGACGAGGCCTACCACGCCCTGTGGCGGTTCCTGGCCGAGACGGACCTGGTCTCGACGGTGACCGCGGAGGGCCGGAGCCCGGCCGAGCGCCTGCCATGGCTGCTGACCAACCACCGGGCGGCCGTCGTGTCCGACGTCGGCGAGGGGCTGTGGGTGCGGCTGTTCGACGTCCCGCGGGCGCTCGAGGCGCGGACCTGGGAGCGCGAGGGCGCGGTCGTGCTGGAGGTCGTGGACGACGAGCTGGACGCGCCGCTCCGGCTGGCCCTCGAGACGTCGGCCGACGGGGCGACCTGCCGGCCCACCGACCGCTCGCCGGACCTCACGCTGCCGGTCGCGGCGCTCGGTGCCGCCTATCTCGGCGGGACGCGGCTCCGGGACGTCGTGATCGGCACCGGCGCCGACGAGCACCGGCCCGGCGCGCTGGCCGAGGCGGACGCGCTGTTCCGGACCGCCGACGAGCCGTGGTGCTCGACGTTCTTCTGAGCGGCCCGACGTGACACCCGCGTCCCCGGACTGGTGGCGGCGCGCCGTCGTGTACCAGGCCTACATCCGCAGCTTCGCCGACGGTGACGGTGACGGCATCGGCGACATCGCCGGCATCCGGTCGCGGCTGCCCTACCTGCGGGACCTGGGCGTGGACGCCGTGTGGATCACGCCCTGGTACCCGTCGCCGATGGCGGACGGCGGCTACGACGTCGCCGACTACCGCGGCGTGGACCCGCTGTTCGGCTCGATCGAGGACGCGGACGCGCTGGTCCGCGAGGCGCACGGGCACGGGCTGCGGGTGATCCTCGACATCGTCCCCAACCACACCTCCTCGGCGCACCCCTGGTTCGTCGAGGCGCTGGCGGCCGGACCCGGGTCCGCGGCCCGGGCCCGGTACGTGTTCCGTGACGGCCGGGGAGCGGACGGCGGCGAGCCGCCGACGGGGTGGGGAAGCGTGTTCGGCGGCGGCGCCTGGACCCGGGTCACGGAGGCGGACGGCCGGCCGGGCCAGTGGTACCTGCACCTGTTCGCGCCCGAGCAGCCGGATCTCGAGTGGGCCAACCCGGAGGTCCGGGCCGACTTCGAGGACGTGCTGCGGACGTGGTTCGACCGGGGGGTCGACGGCTTCCGGATCGACGTCGCCAGCGGCCTCGTCAAGGACCATGCCAGCCCGGAGCCGCCACCGCCCCAGCCGGGGGTGCCGAGCTACATCGTCGCCGGAGACCCGCTGTCGGACCAGGAGGGGGTGCACGAGATCTACCGCGCCTGGCGCGGGGTTGCGGAGGGCTACGCGCCGCCGCGGATCCTGCTCGGCGAGGTGCACGCGTCCTCGCCCGCCCGCGTGGCCCGCTACCTGCGCCCGGACGAGCTGCACGGCGCGTTCAACTTCCACTTCCTGCGCAGCCCGTGGGATGCGGACCGGCTCCGGGCGGTGATCGACGAGACGCTCGCCACCCACGCGGCCGTCGGGGCCGCGCCAACGTGGGTCCTGTCGAACCACGACGAGACGCGACAGGTGACCCGCTACGGGCGGCCGTTCTCGGGCATCCGCGAGCGATCGCTGGACGACGGCCAGCCGGTGGACGAGGCCATCGGCACGCGGCGGGCCCGCGCGGCGGCACTCCTGCTGCTCGCGCTGCCGGGCGGGGCCTACGTGTACCAGGGCGAGGAGCTGGGCCTGCCGGAGGTCGAGGACCTGCCCGAGGCGGCGCTGCGCGACCCGATCTGGACGCGGTCCGGGCACGCGATCCGCGGCCGCGACGGGTGCCGGGTACCGCTGCCGTGGTCGGGGACGGCACCCCCGTTCGGGTTCGGGCCGCCGGGTTCCACGCCGTGGCTGCCGCAGCCCGCGTCCTGGGCGGCGCGGTCGGTCGAGGCCCAGGCCGGCGACCCGGGCAGCATGCTCGCGCTGTACCGCCGGGCCCTCGCCCTCCGGCGCGCGCACCCCGGGCTGTCCGGCGAGGCGTTCGCCTGGCTCCCGGCACCCGACGGCGTCCTGCTGTTCGGGCGCGACGGCGGGC
>CAYJOH010000156.1:3203-6153 GCA_964371685.1 uncultured Anaerolineaceae bacterium | reverse complement strand
ACTGATGCCGCTCAAGCTCGAGATCGTCACGCCCGAGCGGCTGGCGTACAAGGACGAGGTGGACATGGTCCTCGTGCCCGGCATCGAGGGCGAGCTTGGGATCCTGCCCCACCACACGCCGCTCGTCTCGCTGCTGGGGGTGGGGGAGCTCAAGATCCGCAAGGGCGGCACCGAGGAGAGCTTCGCCATCGTCGGCGGCTTCCTCCAGGTGCGGCCGGACAAGGTCGTCGTCATGGCGGAGACCGCGGACCTCGCGTCGGAGATCGATCTCGAGCGGGCCCAGGAGGCCCGGCGCGAGGCGGAGAGGGCGCTCGAGGGCGGCTATCACGAGGGCGCCGATCTCGCGTCCGCACGCGCGGCCCTGCAGCACGCGCTCCTCCGGATCCGAGTCGCGGAGCGCCGGCACCGCGAGGGCCCGCGGCGCGGCGGCTGATCCATGGCCGACGCCCGACCGTTTCACTGGGAGTACCACCCCGAACCGCCTCGGCCGGAGGCGTTCCGGATCGAGGGCGGGCGGCCGCTCCGCGGGACGGTCCACGTCAGCGGGGCGAAGAACGCCGCCCTCAAGCTGCTCGCCGCCGCCACGCTGACCGGCGAGCGCTGCCGGTTCGAGAACATGCCCGAGATCGAGGACGTCCGGGTCATGACCGAGACGCTGACCGACCTCGGCGTGGTGGTGGACCACCCGGCGGACGGCGTGTACGAGATCGCGTCGGGGGACGTGGACTGGCTGTTCGTCCCGCTCGAGGCGGCCGCCAAGATGCGGGCCTCGTTCATCCTGCTCGGACCGCTCCTGTCGCGCTTCGGCCGGGTGATCATCAGCAACCCGGGCGGCGACCGGATCGGGCGGCGGCCGGTGAACCTGCACGTGGACGCGATGCGTGCCCTGGGCGCGGAGATCCAGTACCGCAACGGCTACTACTTCGCGCAGGCGCCCGGCCGGCTCCGTGGCGGCGAGGTCACGTTCCCGCAGGTCACCGTCATGGGCACCGAGAACGCGATGCTCGCGGCGACGCTGGCCGAGGGCCACACGGTCATCCGGCCGGCGGCGCAGGAGCCGGAGGTCGACGACCTGATCGCCTTCCTGTGCAAGATGGGGGCCGAGGTGGAGCGCACCACGCCCGACACGATCGAGGTCCACGGCCGCAAGCGCCTCCGCGGCGCCGACCACGCCGTGATGCCGGACCGGATCGAGACGGGGACGTTCCTCGTCGCGGGCGCCGTGACCGGCGGGCGGCTGACGCTCGAGAACGCGGCCTGCAAGCAGGTGGGAGCCCTGGTGGAGATCCTCGGCCGGGTCGGGGTCCCGGTCGCGTGCGGGACGAGCTCGATCGAGCTGGATGCGACGGGCCTGCGGGCGGGCGACCTCCGGGCCTGCGACATCGAGACCGCGCCCTACCCGGGGCTCGCCACGGACATCCAGCCCCCGACCTGCGTCCTGCTGACCCAGGCCAGCGGCACGTCACGCGTCCACGAGGCGATCTTCGAGGACCGGATCGAGTGGCTGTCCGAGCTCCGCAAGCTGGGCGCCCGGATCGACATCGAGGACGCGCACCACGCGTCCATCCATGGGCCGGCGAGGCTCCACGGCGCGGAGGCGTCCATCGGCGACCTGCGGGCCGGCGCGTCGCTGATCCTGGCGGCCCTGGCGGCGGACGGGGAGTCGCTGATCCACGGCGCCCACCACGTTCACCGCGGGTATGAGAACATCGACCGCAAGTTCCAGCAGCTGGGGGCGAGCATCACCCGTTCGGCCGAGCCGGCTTGACGGTCGCCCCGCCGCCCCTTCCTTCCCCGCGCACCCGGGATCCCCACGCCGGGTCCGGTGCGCCTCCTGGAGTACAGTCACCGCCGTCATGAAGATTGGGATCGACCTCGGGACCGCGAACGTCATCGTCTACGTCAAGGGCAAGGGCATCGTGATCACGGAGCCCTCCGTCGTCGCGGTCGGGGAGGACAACCGCATCGTCGCCGTCGGCGAGGAGGCCCGGGAGATGATCGGGCGCACGCCCGGCAACATCCAGGCCATCCGCCCGATGAAGGACGGCGTCATCGCCGACTACGTCATCACCGAGGCGATGCTCCGCTTCTTCATCGGCAAGGCGATGAAGGGCCGGATCGGGTTCTCGCGGCCGGAGGTCATGATCTCCGTGCCGGCGGGCGTGACGTCCGTCGAGAAGCGCGCCGTCCGTGACGCGGCCCTCAAGGCGGGCGCCAAGGACGCGTTCCTGATCGAGGAGCCGCTGGCCGCCGCGATCGGCGCCAACGTGCCGATCAGCGGGCCGTCCGGGAACATGATCATCGACATCGGCGGCGGCACATCCGAGATCGCGGTCATCGCCCTCGGCGGGATCGTCGTGTTCAACAGCCTGCGCGTGGGCGGCAACAAGTTCGACGAGGCGATCACCTCGTACATCCGCAAGAAGTACAACCTGATGGTCGGCGAGCGCACGGCGGAGGAGGTCAAGATCCAGATCGGGACCGCCCTCCCGCTCGAGCGCGAGCTCACGATGGAGGTCCGCGGCCGCGACCTGATCGCCGGCCTGCCGCGGACGATCCCGATCACGTCCTCCGAGGTGATGGAGGCGATCGAGATCCCGCTCCAGCAGCTGGTCGCCGCGGTGCGCACGGTCCTCGAGCAGACCCCGCCCGAGCTGTCCTCGGACATCATCGACAAGGGCATGGTGATGTCCGGCGGCGGCAGCCTGCTGCGCAACATCGACAAGCTGCTGACCCAGGTCACCGGCGTCCCGTGCCACGTCGCCGAGAACTCGCTCAACTGCGTGGCGCTGGGCACCGGCCTCGCCCTCGAGCATTTCGACTTCTTCAAGAAGTCCCTCGTCCAGCAGATCTGAGCTCAAGTGGTCGCGGTCGGGGGGGGGGGGGGGGCCACAAACCCCCGTAACCCCCCAAGGGGGGCGCAGAACAACCGGGGGCCCCCCCCCCCCCC
>CAYJOH010000156.1:0-3193 GCA_964371685.1 uncultured Anaerolineaceae bacterium | reverse complement strand
CAGATCTGAGCTCAAGTGGTCGCGGTCGGGCTGGCGCCGTGGACATCCTCGGCGATTCCAGTCCTGCGGACTGAGATCGCCTGCGGTAGCCCCCGGCGCCCGCCCTTCCAACCCCCGCTTCGATCGACGGGCGCTTCTCTCAGCGGGAGACTGGCAGGCCAGCCGACCTCGCTTCGGGAAGTGGGATGAAGGCGTTCGTCGACCTGCACTGCCACACGTCGGCGAGCTTCGATTCGCTCGCCAGCCCGGAGAGTGTGGTGAGGGCGGCGGCGGCGCGCGGGATCACGCATCTCGCGATCACGGACCACGACCGGATCGATGGCGCGCTGCGGGCGCGGGCGGCGGCGCCGGCGGGGCTCACGGTGATCGTCGGTGAAGAGGTGAAGACCGCGGACGGCGACCTCGTTGCGCTGTTCCTGGAGCGGGCGGTGGCGCCGGGACGGCCGGCGGCGGAGACGATCGCGGAGGTGCGTGCGCAGGGCGGCCTCGTGGGCATCCCGCACCCGTTCGACCGGTTCCGGGGCTCGATGCTGGTCGATCCGCGCCTGGAGGCGATGGGCGCCCTCGTGGACTGGGTCGAGGCCCACAACGCGCGCGTCATCGGCGGCAGCGGCAACGAGCGGGCGGCGGCGTTCGCGCGCGAGCTCGGGCTGCCGGGCGTCGCGGTCTCCGACGCGCACAGCGTGCTCGAGGTCGGGGTCGCGTACACGGTGCTCGACGGCGACCCCTCCTCCCCCCAAGGGATGCTGGCGGCCCTGACCAACGTCGAGCTTGTGCCGGGCCGGGCGTCGTATATCGTCCGGGGCCTGACGCCGATCGCCAAGCTCGTGAACCGTGCGAGGGGAAACCGGCGCGTGCCCCGTTCGCCCGCCGGATCGGCGGGCCCCGTATGAGTGAGCCGCCGCCCGTGACCGACGCCGCCTCGACCGCCCTCCCGACCCCCGCCGTGCCGCCCAACCCAAGCCCCACCGGGCCGGCCGCCACCGACGGCGAGGCGACGCCGGACCAGGTCTCGCTCGGCCGGCGGCTGCGCCAGCCGCGGACGATCCTGTCGATCGCGCTGCCGCTCGTCCTGCTGGTCCTGATCTTCCGCGTCGCGCTCAACGTGGACTTCGGGCAGCTGGCGGCGAGCGTCGGGGAGGCGGACAAGCTCCTGCTCGTAGCGGCGTTCCTCGTGTTCTACTCGGGGTTCCCGCTGCGCGGCTTCCGCTGGGCGATGCTCCTGCGCGGCACGGGGTTCCGGGTGGCCACCCGGGACGCCACCGAGATCCTGTTCCTGTCCTGGCTGGTCAACTGCCTGGTCCCGGCCAAGCTCGGCGACGTGTACCGCGCCTACCTGCTCAAGATCAACTCGACCGTCTCGCTGTCACGCACGTTCGGGACGGTGTTCATCGAACGGATCCTCGACCTGTTCGCGATCGCGATCCTGGGCCTCGCGGCCGGCTTCTGGAGCTTCCGTACCGGGTTCCCGGCCGAGATCCAGTTCGTGGCCGCGCTCGGCGTGGGCGTCGTCGTCGTGCTGGCCGCGATGCTGTTCACGATGCGCAGCTTCGGCCGCCGGATTCTGGACCGGCTGCCGGTGCCCGCCCGGGTCACCGAGCTGTACGACAAGTTCGAGCAGGGCGTGTTCGGCGCCGTGGGCGCCCGTTCGCTGCCACCGCTCGCCGTCCTGACGGTGCTGATCTGGGCGACCGAGGGCATGCGCCTGTGGCTG
The DNA here is from genome assembly GCA_964371685.1 of uncultured Anaerolineaceae bacterium. GTDB lineage: Bacteria > Chloroflexota > Limnocylindria > Limnocylindrales > CSP1-4 > CAIXZV01. The sequence goes on along the minus strand of CAYJOH010000156.1, from coordinate 1,479 downwards.
GTCGTCCAGGCGCTCGGGCTGCCCGGCGTGTCGCTGGGGATCTCGGGGGCGTTCTTCGTGGCGCTGATCGGGTCGCTGCTCACCGCCGTGCCGCTCAGCCCCGCCGGCCTGGGCATCGTGGAGCTGGGCGTCGTGGGCGTGCTGGTGGCCGCGTACGGGGTGCCGCTGACCGAGGCGACGACCATCGCGCTCCTGGACCGCGTGATCAGCGTGTTCTCGATCATCGTGATCGGCTCGATGCTGTACGTGGTCTCCGGGAAGCGTCGCGGCGAAGGCCTGTCGCTGCCCGAAGCACCCGCGCCGGCTGCCTAGCAGGGGCGACGGCGGCGCCCTGCGCGGGGTGGCGCCAGCGGGCACCGGGACCCCATCCCCCGATCGGGTCATCCGCAAACCCCCCGGAACCGTACCAGACGTCATGCGGATTGGGGCAGGAACGCAACGCCCCTGAGTACCAACGGGTGATTGGGTCTGCAAGGTTCGTTAGGGACACTGCAGGTGATCTCGCGCGTGGATCGCGGGAGCCCAGCCCAAGGCGAAGCATGACGACCCAGAACGGCCGCGCATTCAACGAATGGCTTCGAGCCCAGCTCAAGGCCAAGAAGATGTCGCAGCGCCAGCTGGCGCAGCAGTCGGGTGTCGACCATTCGACGATCTCCCGGCTCATCCGCGGCGATCGAATGCCGTCGCTCGGGACCGCGACCAAGCTCGCACGCGGACTTCGCGAGATCCGCGACGACTCGGACACGTCCGTCGCCCTCGGCGTCGTGTCGGTCGGCCCCCAGAACCCGACCGCCCGCGTCGAGTACGCCCTCCGGGCCGACGAGGCGCTCTCCGAGCCGCAGGTCCGCCAGATCATGGAGTACTACCTGGCCGTTCGCGTCCGCCGCTTCGGCCGCTCCTACTCGCCGATGGGCGGGTCGGAGGCCGGCGTGGGGTCGGGTGCCGCGGGCAGCTCGGGCGGCGGCGGTGGCGTGTACGGCCGGCCCTCCGGGGCGTCCACGGCGATGGCCGCTCCGTCGATCGTCCGCACCGTTCCTCCGACGCCGCGCTACGGCGCTCCGCGGACTGCGGTCCGTCCGCCGGTCAGGACGAACAGCCGACCATAGAACACTTCCAGGGCACGACCTGAACGTCCCTCCACGTTCGGGTCTCGGGGACAGCGAACGCCCGCCTGCAGGGGCCCGCGTTAGCGCGTCCCCGCGTCCGGAGGCTGCGGGATCGTCCCGTTCGGGCTGCGGCTCCCGGCTCCGGAGGCTGCGGCGCCCGCGCCGACTTCTGGTGCCCCGACCCGGGGGCTACTGCTGGTCGCCGATCGCGTAGATGCTCACGACGCGGCGCGGCCCGGCCTCGAAGCGGTCCACGAGGCGCCACGGCCGCTCCTCCGCCCCGAGCCAGGTGCCCTCGGCAGCACCGCCGCAGCGCTGGCCCACCACGTCCTCGAACAGCGGGTCGCACACGAGCACCAGCTGATCGACCACC
>CAYJOH010000155.1:0-6164 GCA_964371685.1 uncultured Anaerolineaceae bacterium | reverse complement strand
CTCGTGGAGCGCGAAGGTCCTCCGGTCGTCGCGGCGTGTGCGCGGGGGCTCGGCGACCGCGCCGAGGCCGAGGACGTCGCCCAGGAGGCCTTCGTGATCGCGTACCGATCGCTCGGCTCGTGGCGCGGCGACGGCGCGTTCGGTGCGTGGCTGTCGCGGATCGCCGTCCGGCTCGCGGCTCGCCGCGCCTCCCAGCGCAAGCAGGTCACCTGGCTGGACCCGCTCGCCGCCGAGGCCGACCAGCCGGGTCGCGAGCGCTTCCGGTCCTCGGCCACCCACGGCACCGTCGACCCGGCCCACACCGTCCTCCGGTCGGAGCGCGACGCCCAGCTCCGGGCGGCCGTCGCCTCGCTCGACGAGCCGTATCGGGAGGTCGTGGCGCTCCGCTTCTTCGCCGAGCGGTCGCTGGCCGAGATCGCCGAGGCCACCGACCGCCCGCTGGGCACCGTGAAGACCCACCTCCACCGCGGGCTGGCCCGACTGCGCCGGACCCTCGAGGAGCACGAGCGATGAGCGGCCTGCCCGGCGGCCGCCAGCGGCCGTTCACCCCGTCGGAGCTCGAGGGTGCCGATGGCGTCGCGCCCGACGAGCTGGCCGGGTCCACGAGGATCGCCCGGGACCTCGAGGCGCTGGCGTCCCAGGTCCCCGTCACGACGTCGCCCGACTTCGCCGACCGCGTCATGGGCGCGGTCGCGAGGGAGCCCGCACCCGCCCCCGCGCGCGTCGCCGGACGAGCCCTGCGCATGGGCGCGATCGGTGCGCTCCTCGGGTCGATCCGCGACGCGTGGCGCGTCACGACCGGGGCGGGCTTCCCGATGGCGGCCCGCGCCCAGGCGCTCGCCCTGGTGCTGGTGGTCGCGGTCCTCGCCTCCGGCTCCGGCCTGGCCACGGCCGGGGCGCTCGGGCTCCTCGGCGGGGACGGTCCCACGCCCGCGCCGTCGCAGGAGCCGTCGCCGTCCGTCGTGGCGCCGTCGCCGTCCCCGTCCATCTCGCCGGACGCGAGCGTCGCGCCCTCGCCCTCGCCGACGCCGGAGCCCTCCGCGTCCCCCGAGCCGTCAGCGACCCCGGACGAGACCGGGGAACCGGGCGAGACGGACGAGCCGTCCGGAACCGACGACAACGGCGGCTCGGGTGGTGACCGCGAGACGGAGTCGCCGGACGACCACGACGATCAGACTTCGGAGCCCGATTCGGACGACGACCACGAGGAGCCGGAGTCCACGCGCACCCCAAGGCCGAGCGACACCCCCAAGCCCGACGACGACTGAGCACCGGGGCTCCTGGGCGACGGGGTCCCCGTAGCGGCGCTACCCTTGCCCACGGCCGCGGGCGCCACGCCCGGACGGCCGTTGGCGGTACCCGGCAACGTGGAGGTTGGCGTGCGCTTGCGCCTCGGACGCTCGACGGACAGGGCGAATCCCGGCCCGTACGCGCGACCGGTGTTCGTCGGCGGGACGGGCAGGAGCGGCACCACGATCGTGGCCCGGCTGCTGGGCGCGCATCCGGCCCTGCACATGATCCCGATCGAGGTCCGGTTCATCGTCGAGGCCGGCGGCCTGTGCGACGTGGTGGCGTCGGGCGCGAGCGTCCGCGAGTTCCGGCGGCGGATGCTGGGCCGCTGGTTCCGCCGGGAGGCTGCGGACGGGACCAGCCGGGGGCTCCACAAGCTGGTCGACCGCGAGCGGCTCGAGGCGGAGCTGCGGGTCTTCGAGCGCGGCCTGCGCTCCGACCCGTGGCAGGCGGGCGGCAACCTCGTCCACCGGCTGCTGGACCCGCTGGCCGTTGCGACCGGCGCCCGGGGTTGGATCGAGATGACACCGCCGAACGCCCGCGTCGCGCCGGCGCTCCTGCGGCTGTTCCCGGACATGCAGCTGGTCCACAGCGTCCGCGACGGGCGGGACGTCGCCTGCTCGGTCACGCCGCTGATCTGGGGCCCCAACGACGCCGACGAGGCGCTCGACTGGTGGGCGGAGCAGCTGGAGCAGGCGTTCGCGGCCTGCGGGTCCCTGCCGCCGGACCGGGTGCTGACCGTGCGCATGGAGGACCTCGTCGTCCACGAGCGCGAGCGCGAGTACGCCCGGCTGCTCGCGTTCCTCGGTCTCGACGACGATCCCGCGATGCGGGCGTTCTTCGCTTCGGGGGTGACCGCCGAGCGAGCCCACATCGGGCGCTGGGCGGAGCAGGTGCCGCCCGCCGGCCGGCCGGCCTTCGAGGCGCACCACCGGCGGCTCGTGGCCGACCTTCGGGCCCGCGGCCGCCCGGTGCCGCTCGACGAGACGACGGGCGGCTGACCGTCGGGCGGGGTAGCCTAGCCGCGTGATCGTCGTGGTCGGCACGGCCGCCTGGGATCCGGGACCGCCCGCGGTGCCGGCGGGCCGGGCATGCTCGATCGCGCTTGCCGCCGCCGGCCAGGGGGCTCGCGTGGAGCTGGTCGGGCGGATCGGCGACGACGCCGCCGGCAATGACCTGTTGCTGGCGCTGGCGCGCGCCGGCGTCGGCCACGTGGCGGTGCTGCGTGACCCGTCGCGCCGGACGCCCGTGGTGGCCCGCCCGGCCCTCGACGACGAGACCCTCGACGCGGACGCCCTCGCCGAGCCGCGCGAGCCGGGCGTGCCTGCTGCCGGGGCCGCGCCCGACGAGCCACGCCTCGAGCCGGCGGACGTGGCGCTCGGCCTCGAGTACCTGACCTCGTTCGAGGTGCTGGTCGTCACCGAAGAGGTGTCGCCGCCCGTCGTGCGCGCCTGCGTCGAGGCCGCGCAGTTTGCCGGTGCCCGCCTGGTCGCGTCCGTCCCGGCGACCGGCATCGAGCCCCCCGGCCTGCCCCCGGACGCGACGGTACTCGCCGCACCGGACGTGGACGGCGACGCGTTCGCGGGGCTGGTCGGCAGCTATGCCGCGGCGCTCGACCGCGGCGAGGCGCCGGAGGCGGCGTTCGGCGCCGCCACGAGCGGCGGATGGGAGCGCCCGCAGCCCTGACGGGAGGCGCTCGCGCCGCCCTCGCGATGAGCCGGGGCGAAGAATGCGGTGCGGGCGCGCACTGGCCGTAACGTCCGGTGCCGGGCCTCGTTTCCAGTAGTACGCAGGTCCCGTCCCGCCGCCCCGGGGAACCATGCCCACGCCCTTCGCACGCTGTCGCCGCTCCCTCCGCGGCCCGCGCGTCGTCGAGCCAGCACCCGTTGCCGTGACCCGCTCGAGGCCGGCAGCGCGGCGGCGGCTCGCGCGCGGGCAGTCGGTGGTTGAGTTCACGCTGGTCGTCCCCATCCTGATCATCCTGTTCGTCGGCATCGCCGACTTCGGCCGGATCTTCAACGCCGGCGTGATCGTCGAGGCCGCGGCCCGCGATGCGGCGGAGCATGCCGCGCAGAAGTACCTCGCGAACCCCCCGGGTGACACCGGCCTCACGCCGGCCGAGCGGCTCTCGGCACCGGTAGCGGCCGCCGACCCCGCCTACTATGCGGACCTCCGCGACGACGCTGGTCGCGTCGTGTGCGCCGAGACGCGGGGGCTCACCAACACCGACTACTCCGGTGGGACGTGTCCCACCTGGCCCGTCGTCGGCGTGTGCGTACACGATGGGGCCGATCCGAACTGCGGCGGCACCCCTCCGGGTTTCCAGGCGCCCCCCGCGGAGTGCGACGAGCTGAACGCTGCCTGGCCGGACCCGGCGCCCGGCAACGGCGAGCGATGGGTGGAGGTCCGGGTGTGCTACCGGTTCTCCTCGATCCTCAGGCTGCCATTCTTGTCGTTCGGTGACATCTACGTCCAGCGCACGCGCTCGTTCACGATCCCGTGCTACTTCGCGACCGGCTTCGGGGGCTGCGGATGAGGCGCCGCGGCAGGCGCGGGCAGGCGCTGGTCGAATTCGCGCTCGTGTTCCCGATCCTCGCGCTGGTGCTGTTCGGGATCATCACGATCGGGATCTGGGTGTTCTACCAGCAGCAGCTCTCCAACGCGGCGCGCGAGGCGGCGAGGTACGCGGCTATCCACAGTTCGAGCGCCCAGTGCCCGACCGTCTCGCACATCGACCCGCAGGCGCCCCCGACGACCTACTTCCGCTGCGACGCGCCGGAGGACGGCTGGCCCCGGATGGTGGCCGCCGGGCGCGCCGCCGTATGGGGGATGAACCCGGCCTCGGTGACCATCGTCGGCTGCTGGTCCGGCTACGTGGACGCGAGCGGCAACGACGCGCCGCCCGGCGCGCCGGGCGCGACCTACGTGCCGTGCACGATCGCGGGCGCCATCGCCGAGACCTCGTTCGGTGGCCTGCCCTGCCCGGTGTCCGCCGGCGACGCCTCGGACACGGCAAGCAACGTCTCGTACGCCAACGGCAACACGTACCAGACTCGGGTCACGGCGTACGCATGCTTCGACTGGGCACCGCCGATGGCGGGGTTCCTGATGATCCCCTCGAGCGTGACGATCCGGGCCGGGCTGACCGAGATCGTCCAGCGACAGCAGTGAGGTTGGCAGGGTGAGGAACGGCGGCCGTAGGCAGGGTCAGGTGCTCGTGATCTTCGTCGGGGCGTTGTTCGTGCTGTTCGCGATCGCGGCGCTGGTGGTCGATATCGGGTTCGTGTTCATGATCCACCGCCAGGAGCAGAACGCCGCCGACCCCGGGGCGATCGCGGCAGCCCGGTACATCCATCCCACGTCGACGTCCGGCGCCGACTACGCATCGATGCGGCGTGCCGCCTGCTTCTACGTCCGCCTCAACGGCTTCTTCCCGGCCGCGACCGGTGACGACGGATGCGTCCCGGCGAACGACCCGGACGGGACCACGCTGACGGTCAACTACCCGCCCAGCCGCAGCGCCGGCCGGTTCGCCGGCTCGCTCGGCGCGGTGGAGGTCGTGCTCAACCGCACGCACCGGACGTTCTTCGGCGGGCTGCTGCCCCTCCCCACGATCGACGTGACGAGCTCGGCCGTCGCTGCCTTCGACACCGGCTCCTCGAACTCGAGCTCGCTGATCGCCCTCGATCCCTCGTCGTGCGCCGCGGGGAAGATCCACGGCACGGGCACGATCTACATCCATCCGCTGCCGGGCGTCACCTCCGGTGGCTACGTCCAGGTGAACTCGGACTGCTCGTCCGGGGCCACGGACGACGTCTGCGGCGTGAGCTCGGGCGGGCTCAAGATCGACAGCGTCGCGTCGAGCTTCACGGCTCCCATGACGTACGTCGTCGGCTCCTGCCAGGCCGCCTCCGGGACGATCAACGGCGGCCTCGACGAATCGGCCGCGTTCGTCGGCGACCCGCTCGCCGAGCTGCGGCCGCCGCGGCTGAGTGACTATCCGGCCGGGCGCTGCTCGTTGACGGAGCCGCCGCTCGCCCCCGGCGACAGCGGATGCCGGTTCAGCGGCGGGGGCATCGTCAACCTCGAGCCGGGCGTGTACTACGGAGGCTGGGACATCCGGAACAACGTGACCCTCGTGCTCGCCCCCGGCATGTACATCTTCGCGGGCGGCGGGGTCAAGCTCAACGCGGGCGGCTCGATCACGTCCGTCGAGGGTGCGGGCGGGACGCCGGCGCCGGTGATGTTCTTCAACACCGACGACCCGAGCACCGGGAGCGGCCAGGCGAACATCGACTTCACGGCGACCTCGACCCTCATCCTTCGCCCCATCGCCAGCGGCCCGTACCGCAACATCCTGATGTGGAACGACGGCTCCGGCAGCAACCCCACGGCGCGCATCTCGCTGGGCGGGCAGACGACGCTCGACATCGCGGGCACGATCTACAACCCGGAGGGGCTGGTCACGCTCGAGGGCGGGTCGGGGGTCGGGTCGGCGAACACCGCCGCCATCCAGATCATCGCCTGGCAGTGGGACGTCGGGGGCAACGGCGCGCTCGACATGCCCTACGACCCGGACCAGCTGTACCAGATCCCGCAGAAGGGGCTGGTGCACTAGCTCCCGGGGGATGCGCGCCCCTCAGGCCAGGCCGAGTCCCGGCGCGGTGCCCGCCTCCAGCCGCTCGATCAGCGCCGGGCCGTCGTTGCGCACGCTGTTCACGAGCGTGGGCACCGGGTAGGCGGCAAGCGGGACGTCGTCGCGCGGCTCGAGCAGCGCCCGCAGCTCGCCGGGCTCGGCGGGGGCGGGGTCCAGCCAGCGGGCCCAGGCGTCCGGCGGGACGACGACCGGCATCCGGTCGTGGATCGGGGCCATG
>CAYJOH010000154.1:0-6172 GCA_964371685.1 uncultured Anaerolineaceae bacterium | reverse complement strand
CCACGGTCCCGGAGCGAGATCCAGGCGTCGTGGCCCACCACCACGTGGTCCAGCACGTCCACGTCCAGCAGGCGCCCGGCGGCGATCGCCTCCGCGGTGAGGTGCAGGTCGTCGGGGCTTGGCGTGGGGTCGCCGGACGGGTGGTTGTGCACGAGGACCACGCCGCTGGCGTCCAGCCGCACGGCGTCCCGGAACAGCTCCCCCACCCGGACGAGCGAGGCGGAGACGTTCCCGACGTAGACCGTGGACACGCGCTGGACCACGTTCTTCGCGTTGAGGCTCACGACCCGCAGCTCCTCGCGCTCGAGCCGGCCCATGTCGGGCGTCATGCGGTCCGCCACGTCGCGCGGCGAGCGGACGGTCCAGCGCCCGGCCGGCCAGTCCGCCACGGACCGGCGCCCGAGCTCGAACGCCGCCGCCAGCCTCGCCGCCTTGGCCTCGCCGACCCCGGGGATCGAGGCCAGCTCCACGTCCGTGGCGCGGGCGAGCGCCGCCACGCTCGCGTGCCGGGCCAGGGCGTCCTCGGCCAGCTGGACCGCGCTCCGCCCGCCCGACCCGGTTCCCCAGACCAGCGCGATCAGCTCGGCCGCCGAGAGGCCCCCGGGCCCGCGCATGGCGAGCCGCTCGCGGGGCCGCTCGGCGGCGGGCAGGTCGCGGATCGAGCGGGACGCGGTTCGATGGGCCGGGGCGGTCGCCACCGGGGCGTCGGGTTCGGTCACGGCCCACCTCCCGTGGGGACGGCGGGACGGCTGGGGAACGGGACGAGCAGGGTGTCCCCGGGGCCCGGACGACGGAAGCCCGCCGATTTCCCCCGCCATCCGGACCCGGGAACAGCCCGAAGCCTACGGACGGGGCCTTACCCCCGGCTCATCGACGGCTTCACCCCGGCTTGCACGGCTCGCGGGGAGCCGGCACTCCAACCGTCGCGCCCCCGTGCGGCCGAGCACGCCCGGCCGGCGCCGTCGCACCCGAGTGCGCCCGGCGCGCACAACCCGAATCAGATCGCCCGGCCCGCCGCGAACAGGGCGAGCACCTGCAGCCCGTTGAACGCCGCGTGCAGGCCGATCGCCGCGTACAGCGACCGGCGCGACAGGAACACCCAGCCCAGCGTCAGCCCCACCGGCAGCAGGGCCAGGAACGAGAACAGCGCGCGCTGCACCCCGGTCGCGAACGAGACGTCGGCCAGCGTCACCACGTGCGCGATCGCGAAGAACACGGCACCGCGCACGATCGCCGACCGGGCGCCCACCACCCGCGCCCAGGCCGTCGTCGCGAAGCCGCGGAAGAACAGCTCCTCGCCGATCGGCGCCAGGACCGCCGCGGAGGCGAGGTTGGCGAGCAGGGCGAGGGTGTCGACCGACTCGGGCAGCACGCTCGGGGCCGGCTCCACGAACCGGGCGAGCAGACCGCCCAGGACGAGCGTGACGCCCAGCACGGGCACGGCCAGGAAGCCGCCGAGGACGAGGTCGCGCGCGGCGTCCGGTACGGGTGCCCGCAGCCCCATCTCGCTCCATGACAGGGCGCCCGGCCCCACGACCAGGAGCCGCAGCACGGCGACGTAGACCAGGGTCGTCACCAGCATCGACAGCGCGGTCGCCAGCGGCGAGCGGGGGTCGAAGCCCAGCGCCGACAGCGGCGCGAGCACGACCAGCACCGCGACCAGCGTCAGCGCGATCACGACAACCAGGGCGAGGACGGGCGATGGGCCGCGGTAAGCGAGGTCGGTGCGCCGGCCCCGCTCGATGGCCTGCGAGCCTGCGGCCGACACCAGGCCGACGGTCAGCACCAGCAGCCCGGCGAGGAACACCCACGGCGCGGCGGCGCTGCCGCTGGCCATGAACGAGACGATGACGACGGCGAGGCCCATGACCGTGCCGACCCAGCCGATCAGGTACAGCGCGGGCGCCGCCCGGCCCTCCAGGCTGAACGTGGACGGTCGCGGCGGGTCCTCGACGTCCGGGGGCTCGGTCAAGGCTCCGGGACGGGCCCCGACGCGCTGCGCGAACCGGACGACGACCGCGGTGCCTGGCGCACCGACGCGGAACGCGTCCCGGTGCCACGCGCCGCGGTGCGCGTGCCGGTCGTGGCCTCGAGCCGCTCGGGCTCGGCCAGCCCACCGGAGACCGGGGTGATCGCGGCGAGGTCCGCCCGCTCGAAGTCGCGGCCGCACCACGCGCACAGCGACCAGTCGAGGCCCACCAGGCGGCCGCAGTTGGCGCACACCCGGTTGAGCCGCGTCCGGCAGGTGGGGCAGATGATCCACTCGTCGTGGACGCGCCGCTGGCAGGTGGGACAGGACCGGATCGACTCCACCTCGGCGAGCAGGGCCTCCTCGGCCAGGTTGCGCTCGTAGATCTCGCCGATCTTCTCCTGGGGCCGCACGATCCGGTACACGACGATCCCGAGCGGGAACAGGACGAACGTGAACAGGATGATCAGCGCGGCCGCGACGTAGGGGAGGACCGGGTTGTCCGTCCGCAGCTGCATGTCGCGGAACGCCCAGTAGGCCGCCGCGAACCACAGGATGATCACGTAGACCACGATCAGCTGGAGGGAGAGCTGCACGATCGGGTTCGCGAAGAACCCGCCGATCGTGTCACCGATCGTCTTGAGGATCTCGTCCATTCGGTGGGGCGTGGCCTCCAGCGGAGCGTGGCGCGCCCGAAGGCACGCGGCGACCGGCAGTGTAACAGGGGACACCGGCATCGCCGGGTCACGTCCGGCACAGACGCCTTGGGAAGCGCCCGGGTGACGGCCGCCGGCCCGACGATCCGCCGCGTCCGTCGACCGGTATGACCGGCCGGCGGTTGACCGGCCGGCGGTTGATCGGTCAGCGCCTCCCGGTCAGCGCCTCCCGGTCAGCTCCAGCGTCCAGGCCGCGGACCGGAACGCCGCCGCGACACCCGCCAGCACGAGGCCGCCGAGCCACATCGCGACCCAGGTCACGACGACGAACAGCACGGCCACCGGGGACCGACCGTCCACGACCACGTCGCGGACCCGCGCCCAGCCCACCGAGGACGCCAGCAGCGACGGCCCCACCAGCAGCACCAGCACGGCCAGGCCCGCGAGCGCCGTGCCCAGCACCCGGCCCGGACGCCGGACGAGGTCCACCCAGCCCAGGGCCCACGCCCGCAGCACGCTCCCCCGCCCGAGGACCAGGCGGCGGACCGCGACCGCCGCGGCCGCGTCGGCCAGCAGCCAGGTGAGCAGGACCGCGGCCACCAGCTCCGGCACGTCGCGCATCACCCGGATCGGCAGCGGCGTCGCCAGGTCGCTGGGGAGGATCAGCTGGCGGTAGGCGGCGTCGTAGACCGGCGCCCAGGCGTACCCCAGCACGACGAGCACCGGCAGCAGCGACAGCAGCCGGACCAGCGCCACCCGGCCGGCGCCGGGCGCGTCGCGGGGCAGCGGCGCGGCGGCCAGCCCCTCGTCCGCCGCCGCCTCGAGCGTCACCGCGATCCCCTGCCGCTCCGCCCAGGCCCCGATCCACGTCCCGCCCACGACCCCGATGACGAGGACGACGAAGCCGGCCAGGAACAGCAGCGCGAGCGTCGGCGACACCCCGCCGAACACGAGCGTGCTGACGGGGCCGCCGAGGGCGTTCTGCAGCCCGGTCGGCGTCGGCAGGACGAGGATCGGCCAGGCGACGATGACGAGGCCGCCACCCGCGAGGAAGCCGGCCAGGCCGAAGGCCCACGAAGCGGGGCGGATGAGCGTGGTGACGAAGGCGGCACCCAGCGTCGCCCTCCACCGCGCCCGGGACGGGGGCGCGGCGGCCGCCTCGGTCACGGCTGGACGGAGGCCCCCGGTGACCCGGTCAGCTCGCCCAGGCGCGCGAGCGCCGCGGCGACCTTGTCCATCTCCTCGCCGTAGGTCGCGAAGTCGCCGATCCCGGCCGCCGCCTGCGCCGCCTCGAAGTGCTGGTTCGCGTACGCGATCAGGCCGGCCACGTCGGACGGCAGCTCGCCGTCGGGCGGGAGCGTGGGCCGCGGCGTCGCCGTGGCGCCCGGCGAGGGCGTCGGCGTAGGCCCGGACGTCGGGGTGGGCGTGGGCTGGCCCTCCTGCGCCCGGAGGAGTGAGTTGAGCGCCTCGCTCAGGGTGTCGGCCCACACGATCGTGGTGGGGCTGCCCACGATGATCTTCTGGAACTCCGGGAACGCCGCCGCCGTGGACTGCAGGTAGACCGGCTGGAGGTAGACCAGCGCATCGCCCACCGGGACCACGATCAGGTTGCCCCGGATCACCCGGCTGCCGCTCTGGTTCCAGAGCGTGAACTGCGCGCTGATCGTCGGGTCCTGGTCGATGCGCGCCTCGATCTGGGCGGGCCCGAAGATCGTCGTGTCGGCGGGGAACTGGTACACCCGGACGGCACCGTAGTTGGGGACGTCGTTGCGCGCGGCCACCCAGGCGATCATGTTCGGCCGGCTGGCGGCGATCATCGGCTGGAGGAGCAGGAACTCGGCGCTCGACTCGCCCGGCATCCGCATCACGACGTAGTAGGCCTCGGACGGCAGGCTCTGCTCGGAGGTCTGGATGTCGGGGATCGTCCAGCGGTCGTTGTTCGAGAAGAACACCAGCGGATCCTGGACGTGGTATCGGCCGAACACCCGCGTCTGGACGTTGAACTGCTCCTCCGGCACTCGGAGGTGCTCGGCGACGTCCGCCGGCAGCGCGCTGAACGGCTCGAACATGCTCGGGAAGATGCCCTGCCAGGCACGGATGATCGGGTCGGTCGGGTCGGCCACGAAGAAGCGCATCGTCCCGTCGTACGCGTCCATCGTGATCTTCACGCTGTTGCGGATGTAGTTGAACTCGCCGCCCAGCAGGCCCGACGTGGCGCCCAGCTCACCCGGGTTGAACCAGGTGGCGTGCGGGAACCGGTCGCTGACGGTGTAGGCGTCCTGCACGTAGAGCAGGCGGCCGGCGCCGTCCACGACGAGGTACGGGTCCTTGTCGAAGCGCAGGAAGGGCGCGATCCGGCCCAGCCGCTCGTCGAGCGTGCGGTGGAACAGCAGCTGGCTGCCGGCCTGGATCTGGTCGGTGATCAGCAGGTCCAGGTCCCGGAACCGGAGGGCGAACAGCAGCCGGGCGCCGGTGGAATCGAGGCCGATGCCGGTCCTGCCCGTCCACGAGGTCGTCTCGTCGGTGCTGCCGGCGCCGGTGTCCCGCGGGTAGTCGAACTCCGGCTGGCGCGCGCCCACGATGACGTAGTGGTCGTCGGCCTCCCCGAAGTAGATCCGCGGCTGGGTCACCGGGGGCGCGCCGGACAGGGAGATCGGCGGCAGGTCCCGGACCCACAGCCGCGGCTGGCCCTCGTTGGTGACCTCGTTGACGGGCACCATCGCGAGCCCGATGCCGTGGGTGTAGATGATCCGCTGGTTCACCCAGCTGGTCGCCTCGGGGTTGCGCTCCAGGGCGAGCTCGCGGGCCGACAGCATCACCTGGCGCAGCTCGCCGTTGATCTCGTACCGGTCCGTGTCCACGTCCACGAAGTCGTAGTACTGGCGCACGGTCTGGAGCTGGTCGAGGGTCGTCTGGAGCGGCCGGTAGTCCCACAGCCGGGCGTTGGTGAACGTGTCGCGCTCGGCATCGATGGCGGACTGGGACAGCTCGGCCTTGCCCGTGTAGGCGCGCGACACCCAGTCGTCGAGGCCGAAGGCCAGCCTCGTCATCTCGATGTTGTTGGCGATGTAGCGCTGCTCCTGGGCGTAGGTGTTGGGATCGACGCTGAAGCGCTGGATCGCCTCGGGGTACAGCCGGCCGAGCACGATCGAGGCGGCGAACCACACGCCCACGATCACGCCCAGCGGCCACATCCAGCGGGTGAACGCGCCGGCCACGAGCAGCGCCCCGGCGAGGCCGGACAGGAACGTGAGCACGTCGTAGGCCAGGAACCGGGCGTTGGCGTCCGTGAACGACACGCCCGTGGACACGCCGGCGCCGCTGTACACGAGCTCGTACTTGTCGAGCTGGTAGCCGAAGGCGACCGACAGGAGGTACAGCCCGCCGAGCACGGCGAGGTGGACGCGCACGCGGGTGATGAACACCTCGCCGCCATGGGTCGTGGCCACGAGGTAGCGCGCGCCGGCGATCGCGAGCGAGGCCAGCAGCAGGCCGTTGAGCAGCGACTGGACCAGCCGGAAGAACGGCAGCTCGAACAGGAAGAAGC
>CAYJOH010000153.1:0-6193 GCA_964371685.1 uncultured Anaerolineaceae bacterium | reverse complement strand
GCCGCGGCCCGAGCGGACGACCCGCCGGCCGATCACCGTCGCGCAGCCTGGCGGCGGCGTCCAGGCCCGTGTCGGTGATCCACAGCCGGCGCTCGTAGCGTGGCCCGATCGCCGCCCCGAGGAGCGTCCAGGTCAGCTCCACCACGCCCTCGTCGGCGAGCGCGCGGAGCCGTCGGAGCAGCGCGGCCCGGCCCTCCGGGGTGGCGAGGTCCCGCACCGGCCGGGCCCGCCCGGCGAGCTCGTCGAGCAGGTCGAGGTCCGCGGGCACGAGCCCGGGCGCCTCCGCCCCGAGCCGCGACTCCCCCGCCGGCGTCACCTCGGCGACCAGCTCCATGCGCTCCAGCATCCCGGGCGGGAGCATCGCCCGGATGACCATGGCGAGCGGGGCGAGGTAGCGGTCCGCCAGCCGGCCCGCGAAGCGCAGCGAGAGCGGCGGCAGCAGCGGCCCGTCGCTCCGGACCCGGGCGACGATCGACCGCAGCTCGCCCGCCGTGGGCGCCGTCCGGTCGGCGGGGGCGGCCCAGTCCGGTCCCGGCAGCCCGGCCGGTGACGGCCCGCCGGTCGCGGGCATCGAGCGGTCCCCGACCACCACCCCGATCGCCTGCCGCCCGCCCCGCCCGAACGGCACCAGCACGGGCTCGCCGGCCTCGAGGTCCGCGAGCTCCGGCGGCACCTCGTACGTGTAGGTCCGCGGACCGGGTCCGCCGGGCGCGTCGACCGCCACCTCGACGGTCGAACGCGGCTCGGGGTCCCGGTGCATGGCCCGATTGTCGCAGTGCGCCGTCACCGGCGATGTGGGTCCCGGCGCACCGGGCATTCCGGCGGTCGGCGCCAGCCGGGCTTCCCAGGCGGCGGTCCCGTGGGGCACAATCGGGCGCCTCCACGCCGGATCGCAGGAAGGCACTCAGAATGGAGCGTCCCGACGGCATCGCAGGCGGCACGCGGGCGGCGATCAGGGTCGCGCGGATCCTCCTGGTCGCGGCGCTCGCCGTCGCCTGCGGGGCGATCGAGCCAGCCGGCTCCTCGTCCCCGCTCGCCCCGTCCCCGTCGGCCGATATCGCCTCGCCCGGCGCGGGAGCCCCATCGCCGGCGCCAGCGGACCCGACCCCGTCCCCACCCGCGACGCCGACCGCGCGCCCGGTCGACCCTCCCCCGGACCTCTCCGGGCGCCCGCTCGTGTGGCTCGCGCCGCTGCCGCTCCTGCCCACCGGGCCCGGCCGGGAGTTCACGGGCTCTTCCGACTACACGCGCCTGTTCGCGCCCGGCGCCGACTGGGGGGCGGCCGACGGCGTCGGGGTGCTCAAGCTGTACGGCGAGTGGGTCGCCTACGCGGCGTCCGACGCCGAGCTGGCTGCCGTCGTGCGGTCGCAGCGCGAGGCCGGTCGGGCCATCGCGGTCGAGATGGGGCCACTCGATCCCGACGGCTGCGGGAACGGCGTGGAGGGGTTCGCGGGTCTCGACGAGGCGCGGCGGATCGCCGGACGGATCGCCGCGGCCGGCGGCCGGATCGACCTCGTCGCCATGGACGAGCCGTGGTTCTACGGCTCCGTGTACGACGGGCCCGGCGCCTGCCGGTGGCCGCTGGACCGGATCGCGCGCGGCGTGGCCGCGTTCGAGGCCGTCATGCGCGAGACCTTCCCGGACGTCGTCGTCGGAGACACCGAGGCGCTCCCCCGCGACGTGGATCCCGCGGGGCTGCTCGCCTGGCTCGATGCCTACCGGACCGTGACGGGCCGGGCCCTGCCGTTCGTCCACCTCGACCTGGACTTCGGGCGCGTCGGATGGCCCGCGATGGTCGCCGACCTCGACCGCCAGGCCGGGGAGCGCGGCGTGGACGTCGGGCTGATCCTGTTCGGCGATCCGTCGGACCCCGACGACGAGGCGTGGTTCGCGACGCTCGCGCAGCGGGTGATCGCGATCGGCGACACGACCCCGGATCATGTCCTGTTCCAGAGCTGGCAGGACCGGCCGGATCGCGTCCTGCCCGCCGACGACGCGGCCACCTGGACCGGCTTCGTCGGCCGCTACCTCGCCGATCCCGCGGGCCTCGAGGCGCTCCTGCCGCCGCCCAACCTCGCGGCAGGTGCCGCGGCGCGGGCCTCGTCATCGCTGCCGGGCGCGCGTCCCGGCCTGGCCGTGGACGGCGACCCGGCGACGAACTGGAGCGCCGGCGCCGGTCCGCCGGCATGGATCGAGCTCGACCTGGGCCGGGGCCGGACCGTCGGTCTCGTCCGGCTGCGCATCGCCCAGTTCCCGGAGGGGCGCACCGTCCACCGGCTGCTGGGTCGTGGCCCGGGCACGGGCGGGCGGTGGATGACGCTCGCGGTCCTGCGGGGCCGGACGGACGACGCGCAGGTGCTCGAGTGGCGGCCGGACGCGCCGCGGACGGGGCTGCGCTGGCTGCGCGTGGAGACGACGGTGAGCCCGTCGTGGGTCGCGTGGCGCGAGATCGAGGTCCTCGGGCCGGGGCGCTGAGGCCGGCCTGCGAGGTCCTCGGGCCGGGGCGCTGAGGCTGGCCCGCCCGTGCGGCCCGGCCGCACCCGTCAGGCGATCCGGATCCGCCGGTCGCTGTTGCGCCGCTTCTCCTGCTCGATGATCGCCTCGATCTCGGCGGCAGTCCGCTCGATCTCGCCGGTCTCGTTGACGACCACCCGGTCATAGTCACCTTGCCGGGCGAGCTCGATGGCGGCGTTGCGCTGGCGGAGCTCGAGCTGGTGGGCGTTCTCGGTGGCCCGCGAGCGGAGCCGCTGGAACAGCGCCTCGAGCGACGGCGGGACGATGAACACGAGCAGCGCATCGGGGACGCGCGCCTTGACGACGCGGGCGCCCTGGACGTCGATCTTGAGGATCACGTCGTAGCCGTCCGCGAGCGCCCTGGCGACCTCCCGGCGTGGCGTGCCGTACCAGTGGCCATGGACCTCGTTCGCCTCGAGCAGCTCGCCGGCGTCGCGCAGCGCGTGAAATGCCTCGGGCGTGAGGAACTGATAGGAGACGCCCGGGATCTCGCCCGGCCGGGGCGCCCGCGTGGTGCACGTGACGACGTAGTGGTAATCAGGATCCCGGGGCCGCGCGGCCAAGGCGGCGATGATCGTGTCCTTGCCCACCCCCGACGGGCCGCTGATGATCACCAGCAGCGCGCCCGGCGCACCGACCAGGGCCTCGGGCTCGTTCACGCCATGCCTCCCGTGACTCGGCGCCCCGCCGACGATTCCGACTCCCGCAGGTCCGCGAGCACCGCCTCGAGCTCCGGCGGCAGCGGCGCCTCCACGCGCACCAGCTTCCCCGACGAGGGCGACACGAGCTCGAGGCGCCACGCGTGGAGGAACAGGCGCTCGAGACCGTCCGGCCCGCGCCGCGCCGTGCCCGTGCCGTAGACGGGGTCGCCGGCGACCGAATGGCCGAGCGCGGCGAGATGGACGCGGATCTGGTGGGTCCGCCCCGTGACCAGGTCCAGCTCCAGCAGCGTCCAGTGCGCGAACCGCTCCCGGACGCGGTAGCCGGTCACCGACGGCCGCCCGTTCGGCACGACGGCCATCCGCTTGCGGTCCCTGGGGTCGCGCCCGATCGCGGCCTCGATCCGCCCCACGGACGCCGCGACCGATCCCTGGACCAGGGCGAGGTACGTCTTGCGCACCCTGCGCGCCTTGAGCTGGGCCATCAGCGACGCCTGCGCGGCGTCATTCCGCGCGACGATCAGCAACCCGGACGTGTCGCGGTCCAGGCGGTGGACGATGCCCGGCCGGGCCACGCCGGCGATCCCGCCGTAGTGGTCGCCGCGGGCGAGGAGTGCGTTGACGAGCGTCCCGCGCCAGTGGCCGGGCGCCGGGTGCACCACCAGCCCGGATGGCTTGTCGACGATCAACAGGTCGTCGTCCTCGTAGGCGACCGATACCGCGATCGTGGGGTCCGGCTCGAGGTGGTACGGGATCTCGGGGGGCGGCACCTCGAGCGTGACGCCGCCGCCGCGGACCTCGGTGTTCGCGCGCAGCCGGCGGCCCTCGTCGTCCACGAGCCGCCCCTCGGAGATCAGCTTCTGCACGTACGAGCGCGACAGCCCGGTCCGGTCGGCCACGAATCGGTCCACCCGGCGGATGACCTCTCCCGCCGGGACCACGAGGCGGCGTGGGCCGGGCGGGATGGACGGTGCGGGTGCCTCGGGCACGAGCCCGGCGTCCTCGAGCAGGTCGTCGTCGCCCTCGAGCGCCTCGTCGTCCTCGGGGAGCGGCGCCCCGAGCGCCGGCGGCTCAGTCACCGGGCGCCCAGTCGGCCAGCTTCGGGAAGACCGCCATGACGAGCAGCAGCACGATCGAGGTGGAGATCGCGGCGTCCGCCACGTTGTAGGTGTAGAACCGCCAGCCGCCGATTCCCATGTCCACGAAGTCGATGACCGACCCGTAGCGCAGGCGGTCGATGAGGTTGCCCAGCGCCCCGCCCAGCAGCAGCCCCAGGGCGATCGTCACCAGCAGGCCGCGGCCCGCCTTCGCGTGGTAGGCGACGATCAGGCCCGCCACGACCATCGACACGATCGCGAACGCGGGCGCCGACTGCGGCAGCATGCCGAACAGGATGCCCGAGTTGCGCCAGTGGACGATCCGGACCCAGTCGCCCAGGAGCTCCATCGCCTCCCCGATGTCGAGGCTTGCGACGACCCAGCCCTTGGACGCCTGGTCGGCGAGCACGATGCCGCCGGCGAGGATCCCGAACAGCAGCCAGCGGCCGATCGACGGGCCCCGCCAGTCGCGGGCCTCGTCCCCCTCCATGCCCGGCGCGGCACGTTCGACGTCGGGCAGGGTCATCGGTCAGCCGGCCGGGTCGATCCGGCGCAGGGCGATCCGCGCCTCGCCGCCCTCGAGCCGCACCGTCGCGGCGGGCACGCCGTCCGGCGACGCCGCCCGGTGGACCACGTCGGCGAGGGTCTCGGCGGCGACCTGGGCCAGGAACGGCGCCAGCTCGGCCGGGGCACCCTCCAGCCACAGCTCGATCCGGTCGTCGAGCTCCAGCTCGGCGTCCTTGCGCAGGTCCTGGATCGCGCGCTGGAGCTCGCGTGCGTCGCCCTCGGCGCGGAGCTCCGACGTGAGCGTGGTGTCGATGATCGCCACCATGCCGTCGTCGTGGGCGACGGCGGTGCCGGGCCGGGGCGTGGCCAGGATCTCGACCTCGTCGGGGGCCAGCGTCTCGCCGGCCAGCGTGACCGACCCGTCCGGGTGGCTCTCGAACCGGCCCTCGCGCGCGGCGGCCATCACGGCCGGGATCTTCGCCCCGAGCCGCTTGCCGACCTTGGGCAGCAGCACCTTGACCCCCCGGTCCACGAGCTCCGACTCGTCGCCGATCACCTCCACCGCCTTGACGTTCGCCTCGGCGCGGATCAGCTCCAGGAGTGCCGCGAGGTCGTCCACGTCGCGCCCGGGCAGCGCGAGCCACAGCCGGGCGAGCGGCTGGCGGACCTTGAGCCCCGCCTGCCCGCGCAGCGTGCGCACGAGGTCCACCGCGCGCCGCGCCAGCGCCATCGAGCGCTCCAGCGGCTCGTCGCGGAGCGGGGCCATCACGTCTGCCGGCCAGCGGGTCAGGTGGACGCTGTCCGGCAGCGTGGGCACCACCGCCACGACCAGGTTCTGGTACAGCGTCTCGGACAGGAACGGCAGGATCGGGGCCATCGTTCGGGCGAGCGTGACCAGCACGGCGTGCAGCGTGGCGAAGGCGGCCGCCTGGTCCGCCGCCTCGGCACCCTGGCGCATCCGGTCGCGCGACCGGCGCAGGTACCAGGTGGACAGGTCGTCGATGAACGTGCTGATGACCCGCGTGGCGGCCTGCGCGTCGTAGTCGGCGAGCCGCCCGCCGACGTCCCCCGCCGTCCCGGCCGCCCGAGAGAGAATCCATCGGTCGAGGACTGGCCACGGGTCCTTCCGACCGCCGAGGCGACGCTCCTGTGAGCCATCGGCGGGAGGACTCCAGCGGTCGATGACTGGCCCGCCGGCGGCCTCGCCGATCTCCTCGTCGATGCCGCGACCAGGCGTCCAGCCCGCCAGGCGGGCGTAGGTGACGAAGAACGCGTACACGTTCCACAGCACCAGCAGCTCCCGGCGCGCCTCGTCCGCCGCGTGCCAGCCGAACAGGATGTTGTCGTCCGGCCGGGCGCTCGCGTACATCCAGCGCATGACGTCCACGCCCATGCGCTCGGCGGCCTCGTCGAACT
>CAYJOH010000152.1:0-6202 GCA_964371685.1 uncultured Anaerolineaceae bacterium | reverse complement strand
CGCAACGGCAAGGGCCAGTCCACGAACGTCCTCCTGCCGCTGCATTGAGGCCCGGGCGCCGCTACCGCGATGCGCGGCGCCGGGCGCTGACCTCACCGGACCCCACCGCAACGGGGTGGACCGCTCGCGTCCACCACCCACCCCACCGTACCGGGTACCGCCGGGACCATGGGGTGATGGGTCGCCTTGACCGGCGCGAGTACGGTGAATGGGCTCGCCGGGAGCACGGGTTCCGCCGCGCGAACCCCCCGGCTCCCACCGGGCCGTGGTCAGACGGCCGGGTGGGGCTCTCCCGCCGCTGAGGATGGCCGTGACCCGACCCGATCCCGCGCTCCGTCGTCCCCACCACATCGTCGCGGCGGCCCTGTCCGCCATCCTCGTCCTCGGAGCGCTCCCGGTCTCGGCCGCGGCCGGCGCGGCCGCGGGCGGCGGCGGGGGGGGGGGGGGGGGGGGCGGGGGGCCGGCGAGCCCGGTCGACGAAGCCGGTGAGGCCGGTGAGGCCGGTGAGGCCGGCGAGGCCGACACCGAGGCCCAGCACCCGTCGATCGCGTACCTCGAGGCGATGGAGCACGAGGACGACGCGATCGCATTCGAGCCCGGTGGGCGCGTCGAGGTCGGGTTCACGCCGCGGGCGGACGACGGCTGGCCGATCGATGGTCACGCGCCGCGGGCCCTGCCCGCCGGACGCGCCTCGGGTCGGGAGATGGCGGCCAGCCCCCAGGGGAGCCGCTGGGCCGATGTCGGTGGCGGGCCCGCTTCGTCCGACACCGCCGGCGCCGACCCCGCCGGCGACGCGACCATGGGTGCTGCCGACGACGCCGCCCCGGAGCCCACCCCGGCTCCGGTCGACGCGCCGGCCGATGACCCCGCGCTGCCAGCCGAGGGCGCCGCTTGGGTCGCCCCCGACACGACCGAGCCAGACCTCGCCGCCGCCGCCGGCCTCCGCCGCCAGGTGTTCGGCTTCCTCCCGTACTGGGAGGTGTCCGGGGCATCGACCAGGCTCAACTACGACGTCCTGTCCACCATCGCCTACTTCTCGGTCGGCGCCGACAAGGCGGGCAACCTCAAGAAGAAGGACAAGGACGGCACGAACACCACCGGCTGGGGTGGCTGGACGAGCTCGGGCATGACCGCGGTCATCAACGCCGCTCACCAGCGCGGCACCCGCGTCGTGCTCACGATCAGCGTGTTCGCCTGGACGACGGCCCAGCGCGACGTCCAGAAGGCGCTGCTCGGCAGCTCGTCGGCCCGCCTCACGCTCGCCAGGCAGGCGGCCGCCGCCGTCCGCGACCGTGGCGCGGACGGGATCAACCTGGACTTCGAGCCGCTCGCCAGCGGCTACGCCGACGAGTTCGTGGCGCTGCTCAAGACCATGCGCTCCGAGCTCAACAAGATCCGCACCGGGTACCAGCTGACGTACGACACCACGGGCTACATCGGCAACTACCCGCTCGAGGCGTCCGTCGGCAGCGGCGCCGCCGATGCGATCTTCGTCATGGGCTACGACTACCGGACTGCCGGGTCGGGACGGGCCGGCTCTATCGACCCCCTGTCCGGCAGCACGTACGACCTGGCCGACACCGTCCGCGCGTACACGGCGCGCGTGTCGCCCTCGCGGGTCATCCTGGGGCTGCCGTGGTACGGCCGCGCCTGGTCCACGGAATCCGATGCTGCGCGCGCCCCGAACCAGAGCGGCGAGAAGTACGGCTACAGCACCGCCGTCAACTACGAGAACGTCGTGCCCCTGGTGGAGAAGTACGGCCGGCGCTGGGACCCGGCGGAGCAGACGCCGTACGTCGTCTACAGGCGCCAGAACTGCACCACGACCTACGGCTGCGTCACCAGCTGGCGGCAGGTCTACTTCGAGGACGCTGCCTCGATGAAGCTGCGCTACGCGCTGGTCAACGACTACGGGCTTCGCGGATCGGGCATGTGGGCGCTGGGCTACGACGGCGGACACCCGGAGCTGTACCGCGCCATCTCCGAGTCGTTCCTCGTGGACAAGAGCGGGCCCCAGGCCGGCATCAAGCTGCTGGCCAACACGCAGGTCGACGAGGGCTTCGTCGTCTCGTGGTCGGCGAAGGACACGAGCTCGATCGCGTCCTACGACGTCCAGGTCTCGGTCGATGGCGGCGCGTGGACCGCATGGCTCACCAAGACCAAGGCGACGTCCGACGTCTGGCTGGGCGGACACGGGCACGGCTACGCGTTCCGGGTCCGCGCCGTGGACGCCAAGGGCAACGCGGGCGCCTGGAACGTCACCGCCACCTGGAACGCGACGCCCGCGCTCGCGGTCGGGGGCTTCGGCCGGGTGCGGATCGACGGGCTGGCCTACCGGACCGGCCCGGGCACGGAGGCCACGAAGCTCGGCACGCTGCCGCTGAACACGATCGTGGCGATCACCCGCGGGCCGGTCTCCGAGGACGGCTACACCTGGTGGGAGATCACCCAGCCGGTGCGGGAGTGGAACCCGGTCTCGTTCGTGGAGCGCGGCGTGTGGATCGCCGGCGGCTCCTCCACCGCCACCTACCTGTCTGCCTACCGCGCCCCCAACAGCACGACCGTGGCCGCCGGGATCGTCGATCTCGACTTCGGCGCCAGTGGATCCGCCCTGGGCGCGAGCGCGGCCGCGGTCGCGACGCGCCAGGTCTCGCCCAACGGCGACGGCTCCCGGGACACGATCCGGCTGCGCTGGCGGAACATGCTCGCGCTCGAGTCGCTCGAGGCCAACGTCTACCGCGCCGACGGCACGCTCGTCGGGTCACGGACCGTGCCCGAGCTCGCGGCCGGCACCCACGCCTGGGACTGGAACGGCGGCGTCAACGGGGCGCGGCTCCCGGACGGCAAGTACGTGCTCCAGCTGTCGGGCACGGCCGCCGGCAAGACGTACCGTGCGCCGTCCGCGCGACCCGTCACGTCCACCCAGCTGGCGGCCTTCGGGGTGATCGTGGACACCGTGCCGCCCAAGCTCACCTCCGCGTCCGCCTCGACGTCGCTGATCTCGCCCAACGGTGACGGCACGAGGGACGCCGTCAAGCTGGCCCTGGCCGCAACCGGCGCCACGTCGTGGACCGTCCGCGTGACAGGCGCCAAGGGCGTGGTTCGCACCGTGAGCGGGACGGGGGCATCCGCCTCGTTCACCTGGAACGGCACCGACGACGGGGGTGCGAAGGTCCCCGACGGCGCCTACCAGGCGACGCTCATCGCGTGGGACAACGCGGGCAACAGCGCGCGCAGGGCGTACCCGGTCACCGTGGACACGGCGCGGCCCGCCGTCACCCCGGCCGTCTCGCCATCCCGGTTCTCGCCGGACGGCGACGGCGCGGCGGACACGATCCGCCTGTCGTGGGCCTCGACGGAGCGCGCCACCGGCACCGCCCGGGTCTGGAAGGGCACGACGCTCGTCCGGAGCTGGACGGTCACGTCCCTGACCGCCTGGGCGGTCAACTGGGACGGGCGGAACGCGTCCGGGCGCCGGGTGGGCGACGGCACGTATGCCTTCCGGGTGGACGTGAAGGACGCCGCCGGCAACCGGACCGTGGCCTCGAAGAACGTCGTCGTGGACCGCACGGCCTCGTTCCTGCGCTGGTCGCGAAGCTTCTTCGCCCAGGACGGAGACACGCTGCGACCGACCGCCGCCCTGACCTGGCGGCTGAAGCGCAACGCAACGACGACCCTCCGCCTGTACGACGCGGCGGGGACGCTGGTCCGCACCGTGTGGTCCGGCAGGGCGCAGGCCGCCGGCTCCCGCTCCTGGACCTGGAACGGCAGGCTCGCGGACGGGACGTTCGTGGCCCAGGGCCGGTACCGGGCTGAGCTGACGGCGACGTCGTCGCTGGGAACGACGGTCCTGTCCCGGGCCGTGTGGGTGGCCGGCTTCGCCGCCACGCCGTCGGCGACGACCGTGCGGGCCGGGCAGAAGCTCACGGTCACGTTCGTCACGATCGAGCCGCTGGACACGCGGCCGCAGGTGACGTTCACCCAGCCCGGGCGCGCCGGGGTCACCGTGGCCGCGACCCGGCTGTCCAACGGCTCGTACCGCGCCGTGTTCACGGTGCAGAGCGGGTCCGCGGGCGCGGCCAGTCTCAGGATCCGTGCCCTGGACTCGGGCGGCCGCCGCAACGAGACGATCGTGCGCATCTCGGTCGCCTCGTGACGCGGGTCGCGCGCGATCGGTCGGCCGGGAAGCGCGCGCGCCCCGTACACTCGGGCCACGTGACCACCGACAGCCCCGCCCCGGAACCCGCCGCCGTGCCCGCCACGGGCACCGGCGCGTGGGTGGTGCTGCCCACCTACGATGAGTCCGAGAACCTCGCGGAGATCTCGGCGGCGATCCTGGCGGCCCTGCCGGGCGCCACGCTCCTGGTCGTCGACGACAACTCGCCGGACGGCACCGGCCAGATCGCCGATGGGCTGGCCGCGGCCGACCCGCGCGTGCGGGTCAGGCACCGGCCGGGCAAGCAGGGCCTCGGCCGCGCGTACCTCGACGGGTTCGAGCTGGCGATCGCGTCCGGCGCCGAGGTCGTGCTCCAGATGGACGCCGACTGGTCGCATGACCCGGGCGTCCTGCCGGCGCTGGTCGCGCCGATCACGGCCGGGGACGCGGACCTCGTGATCGGCTCGCGCTACGTCCGGGGCGGCGGCGTCACGGACTGGGGGATCGTCCGGCGCGTGATCTCGCGCGGCGGCTCGGTCTTCGCCCGGTTGGTGCTCGGCCTGTCGCCACACGACCTCACCGGGGGCTTCAAGGCGTGGCGCAGCACGACGCTGGACGCGTTGCCGTTCGAGGGCGTGCGGGCCGGCGGCTACGTGTTCCAGATCGAGATGACGTACCGCGCCTCGCGCCTCGGCGCGCGTGTGGTCGAGGTCCCGATCACCTTCCGCGACCGGCGCGCCGGCCAGTCCAAGATGAGCCGCCGGATCATCGTGGAGGCGCTGTTCGTCGTGATCGGCCTCCGCTGGGACGAGCTGCGGGGTCGCGGCCCACGCCGCCCGGAGCGGTGACGGGCGGCGCGCATCCCGCCTGGCGTCCCGGGAGGTCCGCTCCCGTCGCGGAGACCGGCCCCGGCGTCCGGGTCGTGCTGGACATCCGCCCGCTCCAGGACCCGGAGCGGGCGCCGCTCACCGCCGCGTACCTCGAGGGGCTGCTCGGCGCCCTCGACGCAGACCCGCGGGATGGCGAATCGCTCTCGCTCCTGATGGCCTCGGACCAGGACGATCCCACCGAGCGCTGGCCACACCTCGAGGTCGTGGGGCGCCGCCTCCTGCCGCCCACCCGCCTGTTGCGCGCCGGTGCGCTGACCGTGGACCCCGTCCTGCTGCGGGGCGCATCGCTGGGCGCGGGCTGGCGGGCGGAGCGCGACGGCGCGGTGGGGACCGTGTACCACGCGGCGGCCGGCGCGCTGCCGATCGCCTCCGGGATCCCGGTGGTCGCCGTGCTCCTGGACCTCGCCCCGTGGCAGCTCCCGGAGTCCTACCAGCGCGGCGCGGCGTCGCGCTTCGGGCAGCGGATCCGGGCCCGGCTGCTCAAGGACGCGGCGGCGGTGATCGTGCCCGCCGCGGTGACCGCCGGCGAGGCCCGCCGCCTGCTGCACGTCCGGGCGAGCCGGCTCCGGGTGGTGCCGCTCGCCGCCCGCCCGTCGTTCCGGCCCGAGGCCGTCGCGGGGGCGACCCGGGAGCGCGAGCGGCTGGGGCTCGGCGAGCGGTACGCGGTCTACGCCGGCCGCTACGACGCCCGCCAGGACCTCCCGACGCTGCTCGACGCGCTGGCCACGCTGGCCGCCGAACCCGCGCCGGCCGGGGTCGAGGCGTGGCCGCCCCGGATCTGCCTGATCGGTGCCTCGCCGGGCGATCGCGCGGCCCTGTCGCGGGCCGCGACCCGGGCGGGGATCGCCGACTGCCTGGCCTACGCGCCGCGCCTGCCGGAGGAGCGGCTGGCCGCGCTCGTCGCCGGGGCGCGGTTCCTCGTCCAGCCGGCGCGCTCCGACGCCTCGGGACTGGCGGCGCTGGAGGCGCTCGCGGCGGGCGTGCCGGTCGTGGCGTCGTCGGTGGGGGCGCTGCCGGAGGTGGTCGGCGCGGCGGGGATCCTCGTGGACCCGCGTGACCCGCGCCGCCTCGCGACCGCGGGCCGTGCGGCGTGGGCCGCCGACGAGCTCCACGCCTCGCTGGTGGCGGTCGCGCTCGAGCGGGCCGGGCAGCCGCG
>CAYJOH010000151.1:0-6206 GCA_964371685.1 uncultured Anaerolineaceae bacterium | reverse complement strand
TCGCCGATTCGCTGAGCACCTCGAGGGCCGCGTCGAGGGCCGGGTCGTCGCCCGGTTGCTCCGGCTGCGCCGTGACGACCACGTCCGGCTCGATGCCCGTGCCGTGGATCCAGGTCTTGTTCGGCGTCAGCCAGCGGGCGATCGTCAACCGGAAGCCGCCGTGGTCGCCCTCGAGCTGCGTCCACTGCTGGACCGTCCCCTTGCCGTACGTCGTAGAGCCCACGATCGTCGCGCGGCCGCGGTCCTGGAGCGCGCCGGCGACGATCTCGGAGGCTGACGCCGAGCCGCCGTCCACGAGCACGACCAGCCGGATCGCGGGATCCGTCGCAGCGCCCCCGGGCTCCACCCGGGTCTCGGTCTGGTTCCCCTGCGCGTCCTGCTCCCAGAAGATCGTCCCGTCGGCGAGGAACTGGCTGGCGATGTCACGGGCGGCGGTCACGAACCCGCCGGGGTTGCCACGCAGGTCGACGATCAGCTGGCGGCGACCCGCGGCGACCTTCTCGGCCACGACCCGGTCGAACTCCTCGGACGCGTGATCCGAGAAGCCAGACAGCCTGATGTACGAGACCGTGCCGCCGGCCAGGTCCTCGACCTCGACCTCCGGCGACACGATCACGGCCCGGACGATCTCGACGTCGAACGGCGCTCCCGCGTCCCGCTCGATGGTCAGGCGGACCGCGGTGTCCTTGGGTCCCCGGATGCGGCCGCGGGCCTCGTCCACGGTCAGCCCCTCGAGCGCCGTGCCGTCGATGTGGGTGATGACGTCGCCGGGCCGGAGGCCCGCCTTGTCGGCGGGCGAGTCCGTGATCGGCGCCACCACCACCAGCCGGCAGTCCGGGGCGAGCGTGGTGCACGACGCGGTGTTGCCGCTCGCATCCACCGTGCCGATCGTCGCGCCGATGCCCTCGAACTCGCCGGAGATGTCCTGGAGGGTCGCCCGGAACTCCTCGGACGTGAGATACGCCGAGTAGGGGTCGTCGAGTGCGGCGATCATGCCCTTGATCGCGCCCTCGACCAGCGCCTTGCGGTCGATCTCGTCGCCGCCCGCCCAGCGCTCCGTGATCGCGTGGTAGGTGTCCCAGAACGGCTGCCACGCCTCGGCCTCGCCCGACGGCGTGCCGGGGGTCAGCGCCGCGTGACGGCCCAGCGTCCAGCCCGACGCGAACAGCGCCGTGCCGGCGAGGACGGCGACCACCGTGATCGCGACCAGGAGCGACGTCGAGCGTCGTGCCGGCGCGGCAACCGGGAAGGCGCCGACGGGCGGCGTGGAGACCGGCTCGGCGACGGGCTCGCTGACCGGCTCGGCCGCGACCGGCGATGCCGGGTCGGCGGGGGCTGGATCGGGATCGAACGACATGCGTCTGTCTCGGTGGCGGGAAGCGGACCGACAGCGTACAGCCGGACCCGTGACGGGGCCGCGGAGGGGTTCTGGCGTCGCCCGCGGGCGGCTACCGGATGAGGTACGTCCGGACGGACACCCAGGATCCGAGCACGCCGAGCCCGAGGCCCGTCGCCAGCACGATCGCGGCCGTGTCCCGGGCCACCGATCCCAGCTGCAGCGGCAGGATGCTGAAGAAGCCGACCATCGCCTGGCCGAGCGGCTCCGCGGCGGCAGCCAGGACGCCGAGCGCGATGATCGCTCCCAGGAGCCCCACCAGCGCGCCCTCTAACACGAACGGCCAGCGGATGAACGCATCCGACGCGCCCACGAGCCGCATGATCTCGATCTCCTCGGCCCGGGCCACGACCGCGAGCCGGATCGTGTTGACGATGATGAACAGCACGATCACGCCGACGATCAGGACCATGACCACGCCCGCCTCGCGGACGAAGTTCGTGACCGTGAGCACCCGGTCCACGAGGGCCTGGATGTTGAGCACGTTGCGCACGATCGGCTCCTGCTCCGGCTGCAGGGCGTCGGTGACGGTCCGGAGCTCCGCCGGCGACCGCAGCTTCACGTTCACGCTCGCGTACAGCGGGTTCGCCTCCAGGTACTGCGTCAGGTCCTCGCGACCCTGCGCCGCCTGGGCCTCCTTGAACCGGCGGAGCGCCTCGTCGCGCGACACGTACTCGACCGACGTCACCTCGGGCATCGCCTCCAGGCGCCCGACGAGCTCGTCGGCCTGCGACTGGGTAGCGTTGTGCTGGAGGTAGGCCACCACCTCCACCTTCTGCTCCACGAACCCGAGGCTGGCGAGCAGCACGTTCTGGAGGACGAAGAACCCGGCCAGCAGGAGCAGCATGAGGACCATCGTCAGCGTCGCCGCGAGGCTCATCAGGGCATTCCGCCAGAAGCCCTGCCAGGCCCGGCGCAGCGAGAACACGACGAACGTGACCACGTCTCAGTCCTCGCGGTGATAGCCGGCGCCGGTCTCGTCGCGGATCACCCGGCCGTCCTCGAGCGCGACCACGCGCTTGCGGAGCGCCGTGACCACCTCGGCGTCGTGGGTGGCCATCAGGATCGTGACCCCGAGCTCGTTGATCCGCAGCAGCAGCTGGATGAGCTCCCAGCTGATCACCGGGTCCAGGTTGCCGGTGGGCTCGTCCGCGATGATGATCCGCGGGTCGTGGACCAGGGCGCGGGCGATCGCCGTGCGCTGCTGCTCGCCGCCGGACAGCTGGGCCGGGTACTGCGGCGCCTGCGCCGTGAGCCCGACCAGCGCCAGCACCCGGTCCACCGCCGGCCGGATCCGGCTGCGTGGCGTGCCGGTGACCTCGAGCGCGAAGGCGACGTTCTCCCAGACCGTCTTGCGCGGCAGCAGCTTGAAGTCCTGGAACACGATGCCGATCTTGCGCCGGACCCTGGGCACCGCCCGCCGGCCGATCCGGGCGAGGTCGTCGCCGTCCACGATCACGACGCCCCGGGTCGCCAGCTCGTCCCGGATGAGCAGCTTCATGATCGTGGACTTGCCCGCGCCCGATGGTCCGACGAGGAACACGAAGTCGCCTTCGGGCACCACGAGGTCGACGTCCTTGAGCGCCTCCTTGCCGTTGGGGTAGCGCATCGTGACGTCGTGCAGCACCACGACGGGATGCTCCGGCCGCGGCGCATGCCCGCGCCCGGTCAGGCGGTCGAACAGGGACGGCGGCGTGCTCGGCGGGGCGACGGTCATCGGCTGGCTCGGTGACGGATGGTCTCGACGCGGGTCGGCTGGCCGGCCCGCCCGTCCACTCCGCCCGCGGGCACGATCGGAGGAGTCACGTCCGGCGAGGCTAGCACCGCCGCGCCGATCCTGCCCGTCGTCTGCTCCGCCCATCGCCCGTCGCGCGCGGCTCCCCGGGGCGCGTTCCGGCGACCGCTACACCATCGCCAGCGAGATCGGGGCGTAGCGCTCGAACGGGTGCCCGGACGCGGACCAGCAGATCAGGCCCGGGAAGCCGTCGAAGCGGAGGCCGGCCGCGAGCAGCGCCCGCGTCGCCCGGTCCGCCGTGCCCGGCACCCAGATCGCGACGGGCCCCAGCACCGGGGCGCCACGGACGGCGGCGCCGATCAGCACCGGGAACAGGTCGGGGTCCAGTGCCGCGACCGGCCCCAGCCTCCCGACGCTGGACCCGTAGGCATATCCGAGCGCCCGGCCATCGCCGCGGTCGCGGAGCAGGAACCCGGCCCGGCCCTCGCGGCGCAGCCAGGCGTGGTCCCGGGCGTGCGTCGAGCCCACGATCTCGCGGTCCAGCCCGTCAACCTCCGCCGCCAGGCGACGATGGCCGTCCGGCCCGCCGCCGCCCTCGGCCACGACTGCCTCGAACGGCACCGGCTCCACCGCGGCCGGCGGCAGCGGAAGGGCGTCCCAGCGCCGGACCTCGCCGAACAGCCGCCAGATCGGGATCCGCGGCACCATCCCCCGTCTCGCGTACAGCCCGTTCGAGATCGGCTGGACGGCGTCGGTGCACATGCCCCAGGTATGGATGCCCGTGTCGAGCGGGTCGTCCGGCCCGGGGACGGCGGGGCCGCCGGGATCCACGTCGCGGCCGGCCTGGGCCCGGTCCATCAGCGCCTGCCCGATCCCGCCGGCCTGCGCCGCGGGGTCCACGAACAGCATGGCCAGGAACCACAGGCCGTCCCGGACCGAGGCGCTGGAGAACCCGACCAGCTCGTCGCCCCGGGCAGCCACCCAGAAGCGCTCCGGGTCCGTGGCCAGGAGGTGCGCGAACAGCCGGCGCAGGGGCGCCAGGTCGTCGGGCATGGGCGGCTGGTTGAGCCGTGCCTGGTAGTCCTCGATCCCGGCCTTCCAGATCCGGCCGCAGGCGTCGAGGTCGGCCTCGCGGGCCGGCCGGTAGGCGACCGGGATCCTCGCCCGCCGGGCCGTGGGCGGGGACGCGGCCACGGTCAATCCGCCGCGTCGTCGGCCGCGGGCGGCCGGCCGGTCGCCAGCCGTTCCAGCTCGGCCTGCATGAACGCGTCCAGGTCGCCGTCCAGCACCGCCCCGGTGTTGGACGTCTCGTACGAGGTCCGCAGGTCCTTGACCATCTGGTAGGGGTGGAGCACGTAGGAGCGGATCTGGTTCCCCCAGCCCGCGGTCACGTGCTCGCCGCGGAGCTTGCGAAGCTCCTCCTCCCGCTTCTCCAGCTCCAGCTCGAGGAGCCGCGACTTGAGCACGAGGATCGCGAGCTCCCGGTTCTGGGTGGCGGATCGCTCGTTCTGGCAGGTGACCACGATCCCGGTCGGGAGGTGGGTCAGCCGGATCGCGGACTCCGTCTTCTGGACGTGCTGGCCCCCGGCCCCGGACGAGCGGAACGTGTCGGTCCGGATCTCGTCCCAGTTGAGCTCGATCTCGACGTCCTCGTCGGCCTCGGGCATCACCTCGACCAGCGCGAACGTCGTCTGCCGTCGCTTCTGCGCGTCGTAAGGGCTGATCCGCACCAGGCGGTGGACGCCGCGCTCGGCACGCAGCCAGCCGTAGGCGAACCGCCCGTCCACCGTGACCGTCGCGCTCTTGATCCCGGCCTGCTCGCCCTCCTGGGAGTCCACGACGTCGGCCTTGAACCGGTGCCGCTCCGCCCAGCGGAGGTACATCCGGAGCAGCATCTCGGCCCAGTCGGTGGCCTCGGTACCGCCGGCCCCCGCGCTGATCGTCAGGACGGCGTTCTTCGCGTCGTAGTCGCCCGAGAACAGCAGCCGGGTCCGCTCCCGCTCGAACTCGACCCGCAGGGCATCGGCCTCGCGCTCCACGTCCGCCTCGGTGTCGGCATCGGGCGTGTCCTCGAGCAGGCCCAGCAGCTCCTCGAGGTCGTCGGCGCGCTTCTCCAGGGACCGCCAGAGGGTGATCTCGTCGCGCAGGCCCTGGGCCTCGCGAAGGGTCCGCTGCGCCGCGCGCTGGTCGTCCCAGAAGCCGGGTTCGCTGGCGCGGGCGTCCAGCTCGGCGAGTCGGGTCTCCTTGACGGCCAGGTCAAAGACGCCCCGAGGTCGCCCGGATCCGCTCGGCCAGGTCGCGGGTGGACGCGGCGTCCACTAGGTCCGCACCCTGAGGTCCTGGAGCAGGATCGGTCGGAGCTCGATCAGCCGAAGGGCGGTCTTGCTCCGGGCGACGACGGGGTTCACGCAGGGACAGTAGCCGTTGTGGGGGCAGACGCCGCAGTTGCCATCGCAGTCGAGGGCGGCGGCGTAGCTGCAGGTCCGGCAATCCCGTTCGCACGCGATCAGATCGACGAACTGGGCCTCCTCAGCCTGCTTCACTCATCCCTCTCTCTCGCTCTCCGCTGTCGGTCGGGCGTGACGATTCGGGACAGGGGCGCCGGGTGCGTCGGGGGCGCGAATCGTGGGCGAGGCGCCGGTCCCTGGTCGCGAAGAACTGATCGCGAGTATAGGGGTCGAATCCGCGCATTCCAAGAGGTGGGACCGGGTTTCGGGCGGACAAAACGTCGCAATTGCCCGCGTTCGTGGCCGGGAACCTCGATCGCCGCCGAAGCGAGCCTCAGCCGCCCGCCCGCTCCACCGCCGGGGTGCCGCCGGACAGGAAGTACACCGCGAGCGCGCCGAGCTCGTCGACGGTTGCCCGCATCCGGCGGCCGGCATCCTGCTGCACCGGCGACCTGGGCGTGGGCGACCCGAAGGCGTCGATGCCGAGATCGTCGGCGATCCGCAACACCCGGAGCATGTGCGTGGGATCGGACACGAACAACGCGGACCGCATCTCGCGCGCATCGAGCAGCTCCGCGACCGTGCGCAGCGAGGCGAGCGTGTTGTGGCCCTCGTCCTCGCCGAAGAT
>CAYJOH010000150.1:0-6227 GCA_964371685.1 uncultured Anaerolineaceae bacterium | reverse complement strand
GGAGTGGACGTCACGGTTGGCCAGGCGGCGGATGGCCGACGCGCCGACGCGGCGCGCCGTCTCGCGGTCGAAGCCGTCGGCCTCGCCCGCCCCCACGACCAGCACCCGCCTCGCGGCCAGCTCGCCGGCCGCCGCCAGGGCGGTGTGGTAGCGCTTCGAGCGCAGCTCGCCGAAGGCGGCCAGCGCCCGCAGCTCGCCGCCGGAGCGGCGGTCGAGCTCGCCGAGCTCGCCGCTGAAATCCGGCTCGCCCACGACGGGAATGACCAGGAGGTCGGCCGATGCCGCCCACGGCTGGTCGGAGACGACGCGAATCTGCACCAGGGACATCCTCCGGATTGCCGCGACGCGAGCCGCGAGCGGCGGCTGCGGCGACAACAGCTGGGACCGTTCCGCGCAGTGTACCGGGGCGCGTGGGGCCGGCGCGTCCCTCAGCCGGGAGGCGTGGGGCCGGCGCGGGCCTCAGCCGGGAAGCTCGGGCCCCGCCTCGATCCGGCGCTGGATCGCCAGCGCGGCCTCCAGCTCGCCGCGCGCCTCCTCGATCGCGATCACGGCCTGGTTGAGCCCGCCTTGCGCGACCTCGGCCATGATCACGACCAGCCCGCGGTTGTCGCCGGGCAGCCGCTCGCGGGCCGCCTGCTCGGCCGCGAACGCCTTGCGCACGGCGGCGGTCACGCGGCCCTTGGCGTCGGTCAGCGACTGGTACAGCGTCCGGAGCGCCGCGTCGTAGGTGGCGTTGCGGTCCAGCCACTCGGTGAGCGTCGTGACGTCCGTCGTGGGCGCGAGGCGGTCGCGCAGCGCGCGCGCCTCGGCCATCACCGCGTCCGACCCGTCCAGCGCCTCGAGCGCCGCGGCGTAGTGCGCGGCGGCGCCTTCCTTGGCGGCGGCGGCCGTCCGCGCGTCGTGGTCGGCGAGCAGGCCGGTCAGCCTCGCCGCGTCCAGCGCCCGCCCGGTGAACACGGTCCAGTCCGCCTCGAGGCCGTCGGTGACCCCGCGAACCTTGGCCAGCTCGGCGTAACGCTCACGGACGTCGGCCGACACGCGGTAGGCGGCACCCTCGCCCACCTCGGGCACCGAAGTGAGGCTCGTCTCGAGCCGCTGGGCCTGGCCGCTGACCGCGGCCAGCTGGAGGGTCCCGTCGGCGATCGTGGCGTTGAGGCCGTCGAGGCTGCCGGCGACCACCTGGGCCAGCGCCAGCCTGGCGCTCGTCCCCAGCGTCTCCACGTCGATGGCGAGGCGCTCCAGCTCCAGCGTCGCGGCCTCGAGGGCGGGCGTGGCGGCCCGGTCGCCGGCCCACGTGAGCTCCGGGCGGCCGGCCGTTCCGGGCAGGTGGTCCATGGACGCCACGAGGCCGGCGCCGCCCAGCGCGATGAGCGTCGCCAGCGCGAGCCAGGCGAGGCGGGTGAGGATCGAGCGCAGCGTGTCCAGGACCATGACGATCCGGAGGGTAACGGGTCGGCGTGCCAAGCGCGCGCCCGCGGCCAGGCGGCCGAGCGGCCGGGCTACTGGTCCTTCGCCCGCAGGCGCAGGTGGGTCAGCCCGCCCTCCATCGGCCGGGGGTCGAAGCCGAAGCCGACCCGGACCGAATCGAGCGTCGTCGTGTTGTCGAAGCGCAGCTGCCGCAGCTGGTCCGTGGCGACTGGGAACGGCAGCCGGACGGCCTCCGCCGCGCCGGCGACGAGGCGGATCACGGCGACCGGCATCGGCACCAGCAGGCGCCGGCGGCCCATGCCGCGCAGCACCTCTTCCACGATCTCGCGGTACGTCCAGTGCCGCGGCCCGCCGAGCTCGTACTCGTGCCCCACGGTGCTGGGATCCGCGAACGCGGCGACGGCCGCGCGTCCCAGGTCCCCGATCGCGAGCGGCTGGAACCGCGCCATGCCGCTGCCGGTGATCGGGACGATGCCCGGCGACATCCGGACGAGCCCGGCCAGGATGTTGAAGAACCCGTCGCGCGGCCCAAACAGGACCGATGGGCTCAGGATCGTCCAGTCGAGGCCGCTATCGCGGACGAGCGCCATCGCCCGCGCCTTCGCGCTCGCGTAGTGCAGGCTGGGGTCGTCGAGGACGCCGAGCGCGCCCAGGTGGACGAAGCGGCGGATCCCGGCGGCCGACGCGGCGTGCAGGACGTTGCGGGTGCCCTCGGTGTTGACGAGCCGGAGGCTGGCGCCGCCGTCCCAGTCGCGCGGGATCGCGGCGAGGTGGAGGATCGCGTCGGCGCCCTCGAGGGCGGCCGGCAGCGTGTCGGCCCGGGTGACGTCGCCCTGGCGGATCTCGACGGCGTCGCGCTGGCCGGGCGCGAGGCGGCGGAGCACCTCGTCGGCGCCCGCCTCGTCCCGGACGAGGGCGAGGACGCGGTGACCGGCGTCGAGGAGGGCCGGGACGAGGTGACTGCCGACGAACCCGTTGGCGCCGGTGACGAGGATGGTGGACATTCGGTCGGGCTCCGCGGGCTGGAATGTGCTAACTGCAAGTAGCATGATATCGCCGGACGCAAGCCCGCGCCGCTCGCGCACGACCCGCATCGCTCGCGCACGGCCCCCGCCCGGCGCGCCTACCATCCACCCATGGGCGACCTCGACCCCCGGACGCTGCGGGCGCTCGTGCGCGCGATGCCCAAGGCGGAGCTCCACCTCCATCTCGACGGCTCGCTGCGCGTCGACACGGCGCTCGAGATCGCCGCCAGCCGGGGCGTCGTGGCGCCCCGGACGTTCGCGGCGATGCGGGCGGCGCTGGTGGCCCCCGACCAGGTCGCGGACCAGGCGGAGCTGCTGCTGGCGTTCGATCTCCCGATCGCGCTGCTGCAGGACGCGGAGGCCTTGGAGCGGATCGCCGGGGACCTGGTCGAGGACAAGGCCGCCGACCGGGTCCGCTACGTGGAGATCCGCTGGGCGCCGCTGCTCCACGTCGAGCGCGGGCTGACCGGGCGCCGGGCCGTCGAGGCTGTGGCCCGCGGCGCGTTCGAGGCGGCGCGGCGGGCGGGCATCGAGGTCCGGCTGATCGCGACGCTGCTGCGCTCGCACGCGCCGCAGGCGAACCTCGCGTTCGTCCGTGACCTGGAGGCGAGCGGCATCCCGGACGGCCTCGTCGCCGTGGACCTGGCGGGCCAGGAGGCGGCCTTCCCGGATCCGCTGCTCCACGGGGATGCGATCCGGCTCGCCCGCGCGATCGGGCTCCACGTCACGCTCCACGCCGGCGAGTGGGGTGGCGCGGGCCAGGTGCGGCGCGCCCTCGAGCTGGACCCGGAGCGGATCGCCCACGGGCCGCTGGCGATCGACGATCCCGACCTCGTGCGGGAGCTGGTCGCCCGCGGCACGTGGCTGGACCTGTGCCCCACCTCGAACATCCAGGCTCGAGTCGTCCCCACGCTCGCGGACCACCCGCTCGCGCGGCTCCTGCGCGCGGGCGTGCGGGTGACCCTCAGCACCGACGACCTCACGGTGTCCGACATCTCGCTGTCCGACGAGTACGAGCGGGCGGTGACGCAGGTCGGCGTGAGCGTGCCCGAGCTGTGGGCGATGGACCTGGCGGCGCTCGACGCCGCGTTCTGCGACGAGCCGACGCGCCGGCGCCTCCGGGCGGCGTTCATCGCCTGGGGTGGCGGCATCCCTGAGCTCGGCGCGGCGGGCGGCTGAAACCGGGCGCTGACCGGCGGCGTATCCCCGGCCAGCGACGTCGCCCCATCCGATCCGTCCCGGCCGCGGCCCGTCCCCGGCCACCACCCTGTTGGAGGTCCAATCCGTGTTCCGTCGTGTCCGGCCCGCATTCGTCGGCGCCGCCCTCGCCACCGTCCTCGCCGTGGGCGGTGTCACCGCCGACCCCGGCACCAAGCTCCTCGACGCGTCGATGACCGGCATCGAGACCGGCGGCCAGACCCTGCTCGGCGTGGCCGGCGGCGGCCTGCCGTGGGTCCTCGATCGCGGCGACGCGAAGCTGTTCGCGGACGGCCGGCTCCAGGTCACCGTGGACAACCTCGTGCTGGCCGCCGGCGGCGCCGCGGGCACGAACCCCATCCCCACCGGCCGCGCGATCGTCGTGTGCAACGGCGGCGCCGACGTGGTCATGACCGAGACGGTCCCCTACTCGCCGGAGGGCGACGCCCAGGTGAAGACCCGGATCGGGCTGCCCAACCCATGCCTCGCGCCGGCCGTGTTCTTTGCCGGTCAGACGGGCGCCGGCCCGCGCTGGTTCGCGGTGACCGGAGGCTGAGCGTCGTGACGGAGGGCTGACCCTCCGACGGCCGCCCGGCCGTTACGGGGCCGGGACCAGCGACTCGATCGTGACCGAGAGCTCGTCGTCGATCGCGTTGCGGTCCCGGTCCAGGAACAGCGTCCTCGGCAGGCCGGTGGCGGCGTCCCACGTCGCCTCGGCCGTGCCGCCCGCCTCGAGCGTGCGGAGCGCCTCGTCGTACAGCGCCTCCACGGTCAGCGGGAACCCCTCCAGCTCGTCCGGGCGCACCGCGATCCGGGGATTGTGGACGCCGGTCACCACGCCGTTCTCGACCCTGATGGTCGTCGGGCCGGACAGGGTGCACTCGCACGAATACGTGACCCGCCACTCGTAGCTCCAGATTCCCTGCGCCAGCCACTGGAGCCGATGCGCCGCGATGTCCGCGCCGATGGCCGGGCCGCCCGCGCCAGGCGGTGCCGCTTCCGACGGCGCCGGGCCGGGCTCGAAGTCCGCGATCAGAAACGAGAACTCGTCGTCGACCGCGTTCTCGATCGGGTCCGCGACGACCCGGGAGGGGAACCCGAACTCGGGGTCGAAGGCGGCCTCGACCTGATGGGCGTCGAGGGTGGAGCGCACCTGTTCGAACGCCGACTCGATCAGCAGCGGCAGCCCAGCGGCGTTCGTGACCGGCTCGCCGTTCATCGTCACGGACGTGACCTGGTCGTCCACCACGGTCACCGACATCGGATCCGTCCACGGGCAGAAGCAGGAGTAGGTGAGCGTGAAGCGGTAGCTCGAGAGGTCCTTCGCGGCCCAGCGGCCCTCGGCGGCGCGGAGCTCCTCGGCCAGCTGCTGGCGTGCGGACGGGGTGGCAGCCGGGAGGAGCGAGCAGCCCGCGACGAGCAGCAGCAGCGAGAACGCGAGGAACGGCAGGGCCCGTCGCAGCTCGATCACGCCCGGCTGACGGACCGGGGCCTCGAGATGTTCCGCGGTCACCCGGCGGCGAGCTCCTCGAGGACGCGGGCGAGCTCCGTCGCGTCGGCCGCGATGCGGGTGGGACGCTCCGCCGCCGGCAGGGCCGCGGCGGCCTGCGGGGTCGTCACGCCGGTCAGCATCAGCACGGTGCGCGCGCCCACGGCATGGCCGGCCTCGACGTCCGTCAGCGCGTCGCCGATCATCACCGCCCGCCGCACGTCCTGGCCCACCGAGTGCGCCGCCGCCTCGAGCAGGTACGGCTCCGGCTTGCCGATGGTGACCCTCGCCGTCGTCCGCGAGGCGACCTCCACGGCGGCCACGACCGACCCGGCGCCCGGCCGGAAGCCGCGCTCGGTGGGGTAGATCGCGTCGCGGTTGGTGGCGATCAGCGCGGCGCCGGCACGGACGCAGTCCGC
The DNA here is from genome assembly GCA_964371685.1 of uncultured Anaerolineaceae bacterium. Lineage (GTDB taxonomy): Bacteria > Chloroflexota > Limnocylindria > Limnocylindrales > CSP1-4 > CAIXZV01. Next base: position 669 of record CAYJOH010000150.1, on the reverse strand, counting down.
GGCGGCGGCGATCCGGAGGTAGGTGAGCTGGGGGTCGAGCCCCACGATGACCGCGTCCGGGTGGCCGGCGGCGGTCCAGCCGTCGATCCCCTCCTGGCTCATCCGGGTGGCCGCGTGCGCCGCCGTCACGACATCGAAGCCGGTCTCGCGCAGCTCGCGCTCCAGCCCGCCCGCGCCGACCGACAGCACGCGGTGGACCTCCGGCATGTGGTCGCGCACGTAGAAGGCGCTCGCGCGCGCGGAGGTCACGACGCCGTCGGGCCCGATCGGCGCACCGTGCCCGGTGAGCCGCGGGTAGTAGTCCGTGTGGTAGTGCATCGCGTTGTTCGTGACGTACACCACGGTGTCGCCCAAGGCCACGCGGGCCGCCAGCGCGGCGCCGACGCCGGGCACGCTCTCGGACGCGCGATACACGACGCCGTCGAGGTCCACGAGCAGGAGCATCCGACGATGCTACCGTCTGTCCATGCCTTCGGCCCCCAAGCCCGCCGGTCCGCCCCGCGGTGCCCCGTCCCGCGGTGCCCCGTCCCCGCTCGACGGCACCGACCGGCTCGTCGTCGACGGCACCAACCTCCTGTACCGGCTGGGCCGCGGCACCGCCGCGCCCCCCCCCGCGGCCCGCCGGCGGGGTGGGGGGGCGGGGCCGGCGGCGCACGCCCACGACCCCCG
>CAYJOH010000149.1:0-6340 GCA_964371685.1 uncultured Anaerolineaceae bacterium | reverse complement strand
CGGCCGTTGGGCGGCGGGGTGCTGCCGCGGCCGAGGAGCCTGTCGTGGGGGTTCAGGTCGTTCATCGCATCCGGATGGCGCCCTACCACTCGTGCGGGTTGAACACGAGCCCGGTCAGGGCCTTGGGGAAGAAGTAGGTCGACTTCTGGGGCATCACCTCGCCGTCCCGCGCGACCGCGAGGATCGCGGCGACCGGCGTGGGCTCGAGCAGGAACGCGGCATCGGCGCCGGCCTCGCCCGCGGAGACCCGCGCGGCGGCCTCGGCCGCCGACTTGCTGTAGGAGATCCGGTCGCCGCCCGCCACCGCCGCCGCGTCGATGCCCGCCAGCGCCTCGAGCGTGGCGCCGAGCAGCGACACGTCCAGCGACCGGAGGGCCGCACCGCCGGCCGGCAGCAGCGGCCCGAACGCGTCCCGCCGGGCGACCAGCTGCCAGGCCCCTTCGCGCGTGACCAGGCCCAGCCGGCCCTCGCCGCCAGCCAGCTCGCCCGCCGCCTCGAACCGGGCGACGAGCGTCTCGCGCCTCGCGGGCGTGACGTCGAACAGGCCCGCGAGACCGTCGTGCAGAACGGCGAGCCCGGCGTCGCCGAGGCCGCGGACCACCCGGTGCGTCGGCAGCACGGTGATCGCCTCCGCCGCGTCGAGGAACAGCATGAGCAGGAAGTCGAACGGCGGGTCCGGCTCGCACGAGCGGGTCATCCGGCGCTCGTCCCGGTAGCGGAGCGCCGTCTCATAGCGGTGGTGACCATCCGCGATGAACACCGGGCCGGCGGCCGCGGCCGCCACCAGCGCCGCCACCGCGCCGTCCGGGCGGCCGTCCTCGGCGACGGCCCACAGGCGGTGGGTGGTCCCATCGTCGTCGGTGACGGACAGGAGCGGATCGCCCGACGCCACCTCGGCGAGGGTAGCCGCTGCGGCCCGCCCGGGATCCTCGAACAGCCCCACGACCGGGGAGGTGTTGACCCCCGTCGCCCGCAGCAGGCGGTAGCGGTCCTCCCTCGGGCCGGACAGCGTGCGCTCGTGGGGCAGGACGCCGCCCCCGGGGCCGAACGGCTCGAGTCGCAGCCGGCCGAAGAACCCGCGCTGCGTCCGCTCCACCGCCGTGCCGGGCACCCGGTACGCCTGCTCGCACACGTACAGCGACGGCCGCGGGTCCTTGCGCAGCGTCCCGTCCGAGCGCCAGGCGGCGAGCCAGCGCGCGACGCGCCGGTACCGCTCGTCAGGCTCCTCGCCAGGGTTCCCGTGCGGCAGGTCCAGGCGCACGGCGTTGCGCGGGTGGCGCTCCAGCAGCCGGTGCTCGAGCTCGGGCCCGATCACGTCGTACGGCGGGGCAACCAGCGGGCCGACATCGCCCACGACGTCCGGGTCGTAGCGAAGCGCGCGGAAGGGGCGGATGTCGGGCACGGGTTCCTCTGGGGGCGCCGGAGACGCGCGCGGGGCACGGAAGTGCGCAAACGGAGCCGGGGCCCCAGCATCGTACGATAGGCGCGCCCGGACGGCCACCGACCGCGGGGGCGGCCCAGGATTCCGTTACCCGGGGGTTACACGCGTGCAACTTTTCCGTCGACGTGCACGTCGATGCTCAGACCGTCCTCCGTGCCCTGGTCGAGGAGCCTGCGTGCCCCGTCATTCCCCGAGCCGCATCGCCAGCGCCGCCTTCGGCGTGCTGGCGGCCGCGTTCCTGCTGCTGGGCGCGCTCCCCGTCCCTGCGGCGGCCGCGGCCGAGGGCCTCACGATCGAGGCCCACGCCCTGCTCCAGGGCCACGTGCGCTCCGGCTCCTGGTTCGCGGTGGCGGTGGACCTCTCGAACGGCGGGCCGACCGTCACCGGCGAGCTGCGGATCGCCGGTGGCATCGACTCCCGGACGCGGTTCGGCACCCCGGTCGAGCTGGCCACGGGCTCGCGCAAGCAGTACCTCCTGTACGCCCTGCCACCCACGTTCGGCGGCAACATGACCGTCGAGCTGGTGAGCGGCGACCAGCAGGTCGCCAAGGCGACGGTCGCCATCGCCCTCCACGACCAGACCCAGCTCGTGGTCGGGGTCATGGCGGAGAACCCGGGCCGGATCGTCGGCGAGCTGGACCTCCTGCCGTCCCAGAACGGCACCCAGCCCACGATCGTCCCCCTGACGCCGGCCGACCTCCCCGAGCGCCTCCAGGCGTGGTCCGCCCTGGACCGGATCGTGTGGCAGGACGAGGACGCGTCCGCGCTCACGCCCGGCCAGATGGAGGCCCTGCGGGGCTGGATCGCGGGCGGCGGGCGCCTCGTCATCGTCGGCGGGACGTCGGGCGCCGATGCGCTCAACGCGTTCCCGGACGAGCTGCTCCCCTTCCGCCCGACCGCCATCCTGGACATCGACCCGTCGGCGGTCCGCCCGGTCCTCGGCGGGCTGCCCGAGGGCGCGACCGCCCTGACCGCCCTGTCCGGCGAGCTGACGCGCGGCCGCGAGCTCGCGAGCTCCGGCGACCGCGTGATCGCGGCCGACATGGCCTTCGGTGCCGGGTCCGTGACGATTCTCGGCTTCGACCCGACGACCTCCTGGATCGCCGAGGGCGAGGCGTGGGACGCGCCGCTGTGGCGTCGGATGCTGCCGACCCGCTCCGGGGGAACGGTGTCGCTGACCGACGATTCGACGATCGTCGGCGCCGTCTCGAACCTGCCCAGCCTCGCCCTGCCGCCCATCGGCGGGCTGATCGTGCTGCTGATCGGCTACATCATCCTGATCGGCCCGGTGAACTACCTCGTCCTGCGCTGGCTCGACCGGCGCGAGTGGGCATGGATCACGGTCCCCGCCCTGATCGTGGTGTTCGCTGTGGGCTCGTTCGGCTTCGGGGCCATCCTGCGGGGCTCCGACGTGATCATCCACGAGGTCGCGATCGTCCGTGGTGCCCCGGGCACGGACCAGGCGATCGCCCAGTCGTATCTGGGCGTGTTCAGCCCGTCGCGCGCCTCGTTCCAGGTCCGGGTGCCCGGCAACGCGCTCCTGGCGGCACCGATGAACGGCGACATCTTCGGCAGCGGCGCGGCCTCCAGCCTGGACGTGCTCCAGGGCGACCCGTCGCGGATCCGCGACCTCAGCGTGGGCTACGGCTCGCTGCGCACGGTCCGCGCCGAGGCGCAGACGACCGGTCCCAACGTCACGGCCGACCTGCGGCTCGAGAACAACAAGATCGTCGGCACCGTCACCAACCGCTCGGACCGGACGCTGGTGGCCCCGGCCCTCGTGTTCGGCGCCTCGTCCGCGAACCTCAAGGACCTCGCTCCCGGCGCGACCGCGGAGGTGAGCCTGACGCTGACCACGAACCCGCTCAACCAGGCGTCGCTGTCGGACCGGGTGGTCGGCCAGATCGCGTGGGACTTCAACGGCGGCATCTCGAACGAGGTCGAGCAGCGCAAGCTCGTGCGCCGCTCGATCCTCGACCAGCTCTCGTTCGACCCGATGACGGGCTTCCAGTCGTCGTTCGCGTCGGACTCCCCGGTGCTGCTCGCCTGGGGCCAGGACCCCGTCGTCCCGATGGAGATCGAGGGCGTCCGCGTACGGCGGGTGGCCAACATCCTGTACCAGGTCCCCGTCGCGCTGACCGTGGGCGGGGAGGTCACGTTCCGCAGTGACCTCCTGCGGACCAGCGTCGTCGAGGTCAACGCCAACTTCTTCTCCAAGGACCCCTGGACGATCAGCTTCGGCACCGGGAACGCGCGCCTCGCGTTCCGGCCGCTGCCGTTCGACGGCACGTTCACGCCGAAGCAGGTCGTGGTGGCGATGACGTTCGGCGGCGACATCACGATCCCGTCCGGCAACCCGAAGCCGCTCGAAGAGGAGGCGCGCTGCGACCCGTCCGACGATGCTTGCATCACGCCCCAGGACGGCCTGCCGGACATCGACGTGCTCGACGTCCGGACGGGCCAATGGATCCAGTTTTCCCACCTCCAGCAGGGCGTCGCCTACGAGCTGGTCGACGCCGGCCGCTGGGTGGACCCGGCGAGCGGTGAGGTCCAGGTCCGCTTCGTCAACGAGCGCCAGGAGGGCATCGGGTTCCAGTTCCCGATCTCGATCTCGGGGGTGATCCGGTGAGCGGGATCGTCACGGCTCGCGGCCTCGTCAAGCGCTACGACCGGACGCTGGCGGTCTCCGGTCTCGACCTCGACATCGCGGAGGGGGAGATCTTCGGGCTGGTAGGCCCCAACGGCGCGGGCAAGACCACGACGCTGCGCATCCTGGCCACGCTGCTGGTGCCCGACGCGGGCGATGCCGAGATCGGGGGCGCGTCCGTGCGCCGGAACCCCAACGACGTGCGGCGCGTCCTCGGGTTCATGCCGGACGTGTTCGGGGTCTACGACGACATGAAGGTCTGGGAGTACCTGGACTTCTTCGCCCGCTGCTACGGGATCCCGGCAGACCGGCGGCGGCGGATGATCGGCGACCTGCTGGAGCTGGTCGACCTGGGCCCCAAGCGCGACACGTACGTCCAAAGCCTGTCGCGCGGCATGCAGCAGCGGCTGTGCCTCGCCCACACCCTCGTCCACGACCCCCAGGTGCTGCTCCTCGATGAGCCGGCGTCGGGCCTCGACCCGCGCGCCCGGGTGGAGCTCCGGGAGCTGCTGCGCGAGCTCCGGTCGCTGGGCAAGACCATCCTCGTCTCCTCGCACATCCTCCCCGAGCTCGAGGAGCTGTGCACGTCGGTCGCGATCATCGACCGCGGCCAGGTGCTGGCCCACGGCCGGGTGGCGGACATCGAGCGCCGGCTGCGCGTGGGCGCGGTGTTCCGTGCCCGGGTCCTCGCCGAGGGCGAGGCGCTGGACGCGGCCCGGACCTGGTTCGCCGGCCAGCCGGACGTGGTGACCGCGGAGATCCTGTCCGACGCCACGATCGAGATCGGGTTCCACGGCGACGACGAGGGAGCGGCCCGGCTGCTCGCCGCCGCCGTCGGCAGCGGCCTGCGGATCGTCTCGTTCGCCCGCGCGGCGAGCGACCTCGAGGAGCTGTTCCTCCAGGTCACCGCGCCGGACCCGGTGGTCGCGACACCGCCGCCCGCGGCTCCCGCCGCGACCCAGACGGGATGGCGGACGTGAGCGCCGTGAGCCAGCCGCGGGCCCACCGCCCGTTCGGCGCCGCGCGCGACGTCGTCAACGGCATCGTCGCCGTGGGCGTGAAGGAGCTGCGCGGGCGGATGCGCGGGCGACGGGCCTTCGTCGTGCTGACGATCCACCTGCTGCTGGTCGCCGGCTTCGCGTGGATGGTCGAGAGCTTCGCCGAGCGGACGGTGACGTCCAACTTCGGCTCGACGTTCTCCGCCTCGGCGGACATCGGCCGCGCCCTGTTCACCGGCCTCATGCTCCTGCTCACGCTGATCGTGCTCGTGCTCGCGCCCGCCTCGACCGCCGGGGCGATCAGCCTCGAGCGCGAGAAGCAGACGCTCGACCTGCTGGCCACCACGCCGATCTCGTCACTCGCCATCGTGCTCGGCAAGCTGCTGTCCGCGCTGACCTGGGTGTTCCTCCTGCTCGCAGCCTCGATCCCGGTCACCGCGCTGGTGTTCACGTTCGGTGGCGTGGGACCGGAGGACGTGATCCGCGGCTACGTCGTGCTCCTGGGGACGGCGATCGGCTTCGGCTCGATCGGGCTGTTCGTGTCGGCGCTCGTCAGGCGAACCCAGGCCGCGACGGTGATCAACCTGGTGACCGTGATCACGCTCACGGTGGGCACCACGATCGTGTTCATCTTCTGGACCGCCATGACCGGCTCGCAGGGGTTCCTGCCGGACCAGCCGGGCGGCGTCCGGGACCAGGGATTGCTCGCCAGCCTCACGCGGCGGCCACCGGAAGCCCTGATGTACCTCAACCCGTTCGTCGCCCAGCTGGACGTCGTGTGCGGCACGGAGACCGGCTTCGGGACCACCTGCCAGGTGATCAGCGGCGTCACCGCCCGCGACCTGGCGAACGTCGGGTTCGACGAGGCGCAGTTCGGGGTCGCCCGCGACAGCTTCTGGCCACGCTGCCTGGTCGCGATGGGCGTGACCTCGCTGCTGCTCATCATCCTGTCCGTCCAGCTCGTATCGCCGACTCGGCGCTGGCGCCTCCGCCTGCCACGCCCACGCCGCCGGCCAGCAGGGAGTGACGCCTGATGCCGACGCTGCACCTCCGCCAACGCCTCCGGGGCCTCGCGCCGAGGTCCGCCGCCAATCCGGGGCCCGGGTTCGTGCCGTCGGACCCGGCGACGCTGGGCGTCGCGCTCGACCCGGCGCTCGCGGAGCTGCGGAGCACGGTCGTCCGCCCCGCCGCGCGCCGGGGGGAGCGGCGCGCGGGGCGGCGGGCCGGGGTCGGCCTGGCGGCCGGCGCCCGCGC
>CAYJOH010000148.1:0-6400 GCA_964371685.1 uncultured Anaerolineaceae bacterium | reverse complement strand
GGCTCCGGGCACCGGACGGCGTCCTGGTTTGCGAGCTAAAGGGGGGGCTGCGGTGCGCGGTGAACGTGTCCGGGGCGCCGTTTTCGTTGCCCGGGGCACGCACGACGCTCCTCCGCAGCGACACGATCGGTCCGGACGCAACCGCCGGGCCCGGCGACCCGGGCGCCGCCGACGGGCCCGGCGACCCGGACGCCCTGCCGGCGGACGCCGCGGCCTGGTACCTGGAGCGCTGACGGCCGGCGCCGCTCAGCGCCGCAGCAGGCGCAGCCGCCGCGTCGCGGCGCGACGGACCTGGCGCACGAGCGCCGACGCCAGGCGGGCCGTCGGGACGCGCTCGAGGTCGGTCTCGAGCGACCGGTGCCCCGCGCGGTACATGCCCATCGCCAGCCAGGCGGCGATCTCCGGCGACAGCGGTGCGTCGGCCTCCGGGCCGGGTTCGTCCCTCGCCTCGGGCACCGTCGTGAGGGACGCGAGGTCGCCCACGACGCGGACCCCGGTGGCGGCGATGTCGGCCGCCATCTCGCGCGCGATCTCGCCCGCCCGGTCGAGCGCCCACTGGGGCGTCGCGATGCGCGCCTCGGCCGGGCCCGGCGCGCGGGTCATCAGGTACTGGGCGGCGTCGGCGCGGATGATGCGGTCGATCTGCAGGGGCGTGAACCCCTCCGCGCGTGCGCGCTCGTTGAGGGCGCGGATGGCCTCGACCTCCGCCCGCGTGAGCGAGCGGTTCGCCAGGTCCGAGACCGGCGCCAGCGTGCCCTCACGGAGGCCCGTGAGCCGCTCGAACGTCCGGAGCAGCCACCCGTGGTCGCGATCGTCCGCGACGACGACGGTGACCCGGCCCTCGCCGACGACGCCGGCCCAGCGGGCCACCAGCGCGTCGTGGCGCTCCTGCTGCCAGAAGGTCGGCGTGACGCCGTCCGGCGAGCCGTTGAGCATCGCGTCCAGCCACCCCTCGTACCCGATGCGCAGCCCGTTCTTGACGTACTGCTGCCAGGCCGACGGCAGGATCCTGGCCAGCGGCCGCAGCGTGACCACGACGTGCGCGCGTGCGGGCTCGAGGTCGCCCACGATGCGCCTGGCCGCGGCGTCGGTGGCGTACGAGAAGAACTCGCTGCTGAGCACCACCCGCGGTTCGCGCGCCCGACGGACCTCGTTCGCGAGGTCGTGCCACAGGCCGATGGTCGGCGGCTCGTCGACGCCCGGCACGGGCGCGTAGCGGGCGACGGCCGTCACCGCCTTCCCGGTGTGCCGCGACCAGCCCGCGTAGCGGACACCCTGCGCCAAGGCGGCCTCCCGGGCCGCCCAGAACGCGGCCTGGAGCGCGGTCGTCCCCGTCTTGGGCGGACCGATGTGCAGGAGGCACGACGCCTCGGGGAGGAGCAGCGGGTCAGTCGCCGCGGTCGTGTCCATGCCCTCGCGTCTCTCCTCGCCCACCCCGTCGTCGCACGTACGATAGCGCCTGCCGGGCTTCGTCCCCTCGTGCCGGGCGCCGGGAATTGACGGATCGGCCGCTAATTCCGATAATTCCACTCGGGATTAGCCCGCGACCCGTGACTCCGCGGTCGCGGCGTTCCCGGACTTCCGAACCCCACACGCGGCCGGCGCCGCGAACGGAGCAGCGAATGACCTCGACTCGCGACCTCGTCCGGGACCAGCGCGACCAGTTCGCCTTCCACGACGACATCGTCTACCTGCGCGAGACCAAGCGCGGGCTGACACGCGAGACCGTGGAGGAGATCAGCCGGTTCAAGGACGAGCCGGAGTGGATGCTCCAGTTCCGCCTCCGCGCCTACGACCATTTCCTGAAGCGGAAGATGCCGACCTGGACGGACGGCCTCGCCGACATCGACTTCGACAAGATCGTGTACTACCGGAAGCCTTCCGAGCGCGAGGAGAAGTCCTGGGACGACGTCCCGGAGCAGATCAAGGCGACGTTCGAGAAGCTGGGCATCCCGGAGGCGGAGCGCAAGTTCCTGGCCGGCGTCGGCGCCCAGTACGACTCCGAGGTCGTGTACCACTCGGTGCGCGAGGAGCTGTCCAAGATCGGCGTCGTGTTCATGGGCACGGACCAGGCGCTCAAGGAGTACCCGGACATCTTCCGCACGTACTTCGGCACGGTCGTTCCGCCCGAGGACAACAAGTTCGCCGCGCTCAACAGCGCCGTCTGGTCGGGCGGCTCGTTCGTGTACGTCCCCAAGGGCGTCGAGGTCCCGCTGCCGCTCCAGGCCTACTTCCGGATCAACGGCGAGAACACGGGGCAGTTCGAGCGGACGCTGATCGTGGTGGACGAGGGCGCCAAGGTCCACTACATCGAGGGCTGCACGGCGCCGATCTACGCGACCGACTCGCTCCACGCGGCGGTCGTCGAGGTCATCGCGCTGGCGGACAGCAAGGTCCGCTACACGACCATCCAGAACTGGTCGAACGACGTCTACAACCTGGTGACCAAGCGGGCGCATGCCTACGCGCGCTCGACCGTCGAGTGGGTGGACGCGAACACGGGCTCGAAGAAGACCGTGAAGTTCCCGGCCATCTACCTGCGCGGCGAGGGCGCCCGGGCCGAGGTGATCTCGGTCGCGGTGGCGGGCCGGGGCCAGCACCAGGACACTGGCGCCAAGGCCGTCCACCTGGCGCCCAACACGACGTCGCGGATCGTGTCCAAGTCCGTGTCCAAGGACGGCGGCCGGGCGACCTACCGCGGCCAGCTCAAGGTGGCGCCCGGGGCGACCGGCGTGACCGCGAGCGTGCGGTGCGACGCCCTGATGCTCGACGACGAGAGCCGGAGCGACACCTACCCGTACATCGACATCGGCGAGGACGACACGACGATGACCCACGAGGCCACCGTGGGCAAGATCTCCGCCGACCAGATCTTCTACCTGATGAGCCGCGGCCTGACCGAGAACGAGGCCCAGAACCTCGTCATCCAGGGCTTCCTCGAGGTGTTCACCAAGGAGCTCCCGATGGAGTACGCCATCGAGTTCAACCGGCTCGTCAAGCTCGAGATGGAGGGGTCGCTCGGATGACCGAGGTGGCCGAACCCTCGACGGCGCGGGCAGCACGCCCGCGGGGACCGCGATCCTCGATCGATACCCTCAACTACCACCCGGGCCGGGACCTGGTCGAGCGCTGGGCCGCCGAGGAGCCGGACTGGCTGGGCGCGATCCGCCGCGCGGCGCTCGATGCGTTCGAGGCGCTCCCCACCGAGCCCAACCAGCTGTACACGCCGTACGTCGACCTGCGTGCCGCCGTGCTGGCCGACGTCCGCGCCTACGAGGCGCCGGAGGGATCGCCCGCGGACTCGTCGCCGGCCCGCGCCGCGGGGCTGGCCGCGCTGGCCGAGTTCGACGAGGACCGGGTGACCGTGGTCGCGCTCGATCCGGCCGCACGCGGGGCCGGCGTCACCGTCGAGCCGCTGGGGGCGCTGGTCGGCCGCGACCCGGAGCTCGCCCGCCGCCTGCTCACGGACGCCGCGTCGCTGCCCGCGGGCGACAAGCTCGCGCAGCTCAGCCGCGCGGCCTGGAACCAGGGCGTCGTCGTGCGCGTGCCGGCCGGTGTCGTGCTCGACGCGCCGATCGTCCTGCGCTGGATCGCCGGGGCGGCGGGGCACGCCCTCCACGGTCGCACCATCGTCGAGCTCGGCGAGGGCGCCGAGGCATCGCTGGTCGAGGAGCTCGTGGCGTCGCCGTCCGCCACCTCGGGCGGCCAGGCCCTGTTCACCAGCACGACCGAGATCCGCCTCGCGGCCCACGCGCGGCTCGCCATGGCCAGCCTGCAGGAGCTGGGCCCCGACCAGGTCGTGTTCCAGCAGCGCCGGGCGGTCATCGGCGAGGGCGCGGACCTCCACTGGGCGCTCGCCCAGCTTGGCGGCCGCCTCGTCCGCTCTCGCGTGGACAACGTCCTGGCCGGCGACCGGAGCACCGTCGAGCAGGTCGAGATCGTGTTCGGGGCGGACGACCAGCTGCACGACCTGACCTCGTACACCCGGCACGTCGGCCGGGACACGACCGGACAGCTGCTGTCCAAGGGAGCGCTCCTCGACCGGGCCCGCAGCTACATGAAGGGCCTGATCACGATCGAGAAGTCGGCGGTCGGCACGGACAGCTTCCTGGGCGAGTTCGGGATGAACCTCAGCAAGTCGGCCCGCGCGGTCGCCATCCCGTCGCTCGAGATCGACCAGCCGGACTGCCGGCGGGCGGCCCACAGCTCGTCGGTCGGCCCGATCGACGAGACCCAGCTGTTCTACCTCGAGAGCCGCGGCATCCCGCCCGACGAGGCCCGCAAGTTCATCGTGCTCGGGTTCCTGGAGCCGGTGGTCGCCCGGGTCCCGCTCGAGGACGCCCGCGACCGGCTGCGCGAGGCGCTCGAGGCCAAGTGGGCGGCCGGCCTCGCCGGCCGCTCCGCCGCGGCCTGACCGCGACCCGGCGACCGCCCGCAACCCGTACGATCAGCGCGTGAGCCGCCGGATCGATCTCCTCGGGGTGGACGAGCTCGCCGAGGGCGAGATGCGGATGGTCTGGGTCGACCAGACCGACCCCGTCCTGGTCGTGCACGTCAACGGCGAGTTCCACGCCATGCAGGGCACCTGCTCGCACGAGTACTTCGAGCTGGACCGCGGGTTCCTCACCGCCGGCACCCTCACCTGTGCGCTCCACCTGTCGCGCTTCGACCTGACCGACGGCGAGCCGCTCGACCCGCCGGCAGAGCTCCCGCTCGCGGTCTACCCGGTGGAGGTCGTGGACGGCCGGGTGACGATCGAGGTCGCCGACGGCCCACTCGAGGTCAACGAGGAGGCCTGACGCCGGGACGCCTCAGTCGATGAGCGTCCCGCCGTTGATGTCCACCACCTCGCCGGTGATGTACCCGGCGTGGCCGGAGGCGAGGAAGGTCACCAGCGCCGCCACCTCGTCGGTGGTGCCCAGGCGGCCGACCGGGACGCGCTCCACCAGCTCCCGTTCGTTGACCAGCATCCCGGTGTCGATCAGCGCGGGGGCCACGACGTTGGCCGTGATCCCGTCGCGCGCGTACTCGGCGGCCAGCGACTTGACGAGGGTCATCAGCCCGGCCTTGGACGCCGCGTACGCCGCCGACCGCGTGCCGCCGGACTTGCCCGCGGCCGCCCCGAGGGCCACGATCCGCCCGTAGCCCATCGCCCGCATCCCCGGGATCGCCCGCCGCGCGGCCAGGAACGCGCCCGTGAGGTTGATCGACAGCGTGCGCTCCCAGAGCTCGGTGGACGTCTTCTCGAACGGCGCGAGGGACGTGATGCCCGCGTTGAGGATCAGCACGGACGCGGGGCCCAGCGCGGCCTCCAGCTGGTCGAACGCGGCGTTGACGGCCGGCTCGTCGCTGATGTCGCACTCGATGGCCAGGATGTCCTCGCGCTCGGGCGGCACGACGTCCAGCGCGGCGACTTGGGCCCCGTTGGCCAGCAGCGACTCCGCGATCCGCAGCCCGATGCCCCGGCCGGCGCCGGTCACGACCGCCACCCGGCCCTCGAGCCCCTCGACGTGGATCACCGGTCGCCTCCTCGCACGCTGCCGCTCGCCGTGGACGCCGCGGCCCCGATACCTTAGCGCCCCGCGGGTCAGAGGACCGGGCCGGCGCCCGCCTCCACCACCGGCTCGAGGTCCGGATCGGAGCGCAGCTGGAGCACCACCGCGCCGGCCAGCACGAACGCGCCGCCGGCCAGCTGGACCGGCGCCAGCGGTTCGCCCAGCCACAGCGCCGCGAGCAGCACGCCGACCACCGGCTCCCACAGCATCAGGATCCCGGTCCGGGTGCCGCCGATGCGGCGGATCGCCGTCAGGAACATGAGCGACGAGATCCCCGCCGCGACGACGCCCGCGACGAGCAGCGCCGGCCACGGGTCGGCTGACCGGAGCGGGGCGGCGAGCCCGTCCACCTGGTCCACGACGACGGCCAGCAGCGCGGCGCCCGCCAGCGACGTCGCGAGGATCAGCAGCGTGGCCGCGTCCGCGGGCAGGGACCGGTACCCGTGCCGGCTGACCGTCACGAACACGACCTGGCTGGCGGCGGCACCGAGCCCCAGCACCACGCCCAGCACGTCCGTCGATCCCGCGGCCGAGCCGCCCATCCCGCCCGCGAGGACGAGCACGACGCCGACCGATGACAGGCCGAGCGCCGACAGCCGCCCGGGCGTGATCCGCTCGTGGCCGAGCAGCACGTCAACGACCACGACCCCCGCCGGGTACGTGTAGAACAGCATCAGCGCGAGCGCGATCGGGATCCGGCCGAAGGCCGTGAACATGGATACGTTGAGGGTGAGGCCCATCAGCGCGGCCAGCCCGAGCGAGGCGCGGCCGCGGCCGCCCAGGCCGCGCAGCGCGATGACGGACGAGGCCACCCCGCCCCGCAGCCCGATCAGTGCGGCCAGCGC
>CAYJOH010000147.1:0-6405 GCA_964371685.1 uncultured Anaerolineaceae bacterium | reverse complement strand
GTGCGGGACCCGTGGAGCCGCGGACGATGAACGTCGTGTCCAGCATCAGCGTCCGGGGCGGGCCGTCGTCCCCCGCCAGGCGCGCGAGGAGCCGCGTCGCGGCCGTGGCGCCCAGCTCGTAGGTGGGCTGGGCGACGACCGTGATGGGCGGGCGCACGATCGTCATCCACTCCAGGTCGTCGAAGCCGACGATCGAGACCTCCTCCGGGACCGCCCGGCCGGCGCGCTGCGTGCCCTCGAACGCGCCGAGGCTCATCAGGTTGTCGGTCGTGAAGATCGCCGTCGCCGGGTCGTCGAGGGCGAGCACCGCCTCGGTCTCGCTGACGGCCGCCTCGCGCGTGTACTCGGCCATCCGGATCAGGCGCTCGTCCACGGGAAGCCCGGCCTGCTCGAGCCCCTGGAGGTAGCCCGCCAGCCGCATCTGGTTGGTGTGGACCAGGCCCTGCGACGTGAGCAGGGCGATCCGGCGGTGACCCAGGCCGGCCAGGTGCCCGATCGCCCGCCGGGCGGCCCGCTCGTTGTCGACCACGATCGCGTCCGCGTCGATGCCGGGCACGACGCGGTCGAGGAGCACGATCGGCGTGCCGCGCTTGGGCAGCTCGCCGAGGTGCGACCCGACGTCCGTGGAGGCCGGGGCGACGATCAGGCCGTCGACCCGCTTCTCGAACAGCGTCCGGACGGCAGCCCGCTCGGTGGCCGGATCCTCGTCGCTGTTGACCAGGAGGACCTCGTAGCCGGCCGCGTGGGCGACGTCGGCGACGCCACGGGCCGCCCGGGCGAAGAACGGGTTCTCGATGTCGGCGACGACGAGCCCGATGGTGTGGGTCGTGCCGGTGATCATGCTGCGCGCCAGCGAGTTGCGCCGGTAGCCCAGTCGCTCGGCCGCCTCGGCGACCCGATCGCGGACCGCGGGGCTGACCGAGCCGTAGCCACCGAGCGCCCGGGCGGCGGTGGCGGTGGACACGCCGGCGGCCTTGGCCACGTCCCCGATGGTCGGGGAGGAACGGGATCGCTCGCGTCGGCTCACCGGTTCAGGATAGTCGCCGGCCCGCCTCGAGGGCTGCCGCTACCACTCCCCGGCGGCGCGGCGGCGCAGCTCCGCCAGCCGGCCGGCGGGGAGATGCGCCTCGAGGCAGGTGACGCCGGCCGGGCCCACGACCGCATCGTGCGGGGTCGCGGCCGGCAGCTCCAGGCGGTCCCCCACCCCGAGGTCGGCGGATCCGCCGGTCGCGGGGAGCCCGACCCGGATCGCGCCCGCGGCGCCCACCAGCACCTTGTCGTAGCCGTGGGCATGGGCGGCGTACCGGTCGCCGGGCTCGTTGGACCAGGCGCCGGGATCGAGGCCCTCCGCCCGCAGCCTCGCCTCGAGGTCGGCCCGGCTCATCCGGCGACGCCCACCCCGATGACGCTGCCGACGGCGTACGTGACGGCGGCCGCCGCGGCACCGATGCCCAGCTGGCGGAAGCCGGAGTACAGCAGGCTGCGCCCCGTCAGCAGGCTGACCGCCGCGCCGACCACGAACAGCGCCACGAGGCTGATGCCCAGGCTGGCGAGGAACACGCCCGACCCGGCGCCGAACAGGTACGGAACCACCGGGATCACCGCCCCGACCGCGAAGGCGAGGAACGACCCGAGGGCGGCGCCCCACGGCGAGCCCAGCTCGTCCGGGTCGAGGCCCAGCTCCTCGCGAACGAGCGTGTCCAGCGCGGTCGCCGGGTCCTCGAACATCCGGGCGGCGATCCGCTCCGCCTCGTCGGTGGCGAAGCCCTTGGCGACGTACAGGGCCGCGAGCTCGCGCTGCTCCTCCTCGGGCATCGCCTCGAGCTCGGCGCGCTCCAGCTCGATCTGGCGCTCGAACAGCTCGCGCTGGCTCTGCATCGAGATGTACTCGCCGGCCGCCATGCTGAACGCCCCGGCCAGGAGGCCCGCGACCCCGGCCAGCAGGATGAAGCCGCCCTGGTCCGAGGCGCCGGCCACGCCCATCACCAGCGACAGGTTGGACACGAGGCCGTCGGAGACACCGAAGATGACCGCCCGGAGCGTGCCGGACCGCGCGCTGCGGTGCCAGCCCTCGCCCTTCGCGATCGCCGCCGCGGCCTCGGGCTCGCCGGCGTCCAGGACCGGGTGCTCGCCCGCCGTGACGATCTCCGTCGCGCTCCCGCGGCGCGACCGGCGACCGTTGGCCTTCGGCACACCGTCCAGCCGCTTCCAGATCTCGGCGTGCTCGCGCTCGTCGGCGGCGATCGCCTCGATCTCGGGCGCCCCGCCCTGCCCCGCGTAGGTGGCCTCCTCGTCGCCCTCGAGCGCCCGGACGAGCTCCGACACGGACCGTGTCCCGAACACGCGGGCGACGCCGATGATGAACCGGATCCTGGCGCGCGGCCGGCCGGGTGGTGGCACGGTGGCGCCGAGCTGCCCCAGGCGGTCGGCCCAGATGTCGGCGTGGCGGCGCTCGTTGTCGGCGATCTGACGGAAGGCCGCCGCGCGCCTCGGATCCTTCTCGATGCCCGCCAGGGCGTCGTACAGGACGATCGCGTCCTGCTCCAGCTTGAGGTTCTCGAGGCTCTGCGCGATGTTCACGGCACCAGCGTAGCGAAGGTGGGCCACGACCACGGCTCCGTCGCGGGGCTCGCGTCGCGGCCGCCCCCGCGCCTACACTCCCGCGATGACCCAGCTGTCGCCGCTGCGCTACCTGTCGGCCGCCGACGTCCGGGCGGCGATGCCGGCCATCCCGGAGCGCCTGGCGCTCGCCGAGGAGACGCTCCGCGGCCTGGCGGCGGGGGCGGAGCTGCCGCCCAAGATCGGCGTGCATCCCCGGCCCGACGGGGCGTTCGCCCACGCGATGCCCGCGTTCCTGGCGGGCGAGGGCGAGGATGGGTCGGCCGACCGCCTGGGCATGAAGTGGGTGCTGGGGTTCGCGACCAACGACGCGCTCGGGCTGCCGGCGATCCACGGGCTGCTGCTGCTCAACGATCCCGCCACGGGCGTGCCCACCGCGATCCTCGACGCCGGGCCGATCACCGCCGAGCGCACCGCCGCGGTCTCCGGGGTCGCGATCCGGGCCTTCGCGCCGCCGGTCGCCGGACGCGGGCCCCGGGTGGCGCTCGTGGGCGCCGGCGTCCAGGGCCGCAGCCATGTGCCGGTGCTCGGTCACGTGCTGCCCGGGCTGGAGCTGGCCGTCTTCGACCGCGACGAGGGGCGGGCGGCCGCGCTCGCCGAGGAGGCCCGGGCGACCCATGGCGTCGCCACCGCCCGCGCCGCCGCCTCCGCGCGAGAGGCCGTGGGCGGCGCGGACGTCGTGGTCACGGCGGCCTCGTTCGTGCCCGCGCCCGAGCGCCAGGTCATGACCGGCGACTGGCTTGCGCCCGAGGTCCTCGTCGTCCCCGTGGACTACGCCACCTACTGCGCCGCCGAGGTGGCCCGGATGGCGGCCCTGTTCCTCGTCGACCACACCGCGCAGTTCCTCGCCAACCGCGACGCGGGGAACTTCGACGGCTACCCGGATCCCACGGCGATGATCGGCGCGGCGCTGGCCGCCGGGACGCCGCGGCCGCCCGGGCGGGTGGTGACCACGCACCTCGGGACCGGGCTCGCGGACGTCGTGTTCGGGACGGCGATCCTGGCCACCGCGGAAGCGCGGGGCCTGGGCACGCTCCTGCCGCGCTGACCGCCGACCCGCCCGATACTGACCGGCACCATGCAGGACCCGATCCACGAGTGGATGCGCTGGCAGCCGTCCGGCCGTCGCGGCCGGCTGTCGGCGTTCGTGCTCACGCCGGCCCGGGTGGTCGTGGGGGCCGGCGCCGCGATGGGCGTCCTCGGCGGGCTGATGCCCTGGGCCGAGGGGATCTCGCCCGGCCTGCGCGGCTTCGAGCCCGTGTTCTTCAGCGGCCTCGGCGGCGCCGGTGACGGGCTGGTGATCCTGATCCTGTCCGGGGTCGTCGCGTTCCTGACCCTCCACCGGACGCCCGCCCTGTCACGCGTCCGAACCGTGCGCCTGGCGCCGGCCGTGCTCGTGGCCCTGGCCGCGATCACGTGGGCCAACGGCTACCGGGCCACGCTGCTCGAGATCGCCGCCTGGGAGCGCCGCGGCGGCAACGGTGGCATCGCGCCCGGGCTGTGGCTGGTGGCCGTCGGGGTGGTGGCGATGGCCGCGGGCACGATCTGGCTCCTGCCGCCGGCGATCCGCTGGCAGGCCCAGACCGGCGACCCGTCCGACGTGGTCACGATCCGCGGCCGCGACGTGGCGGTGGTCGCGGCCGGGCTCGCCGGCATCGTGCCCGGCGGCGCCCTGGGGATCGCGATCGGCCTCGAGCTCACGGGCCCGATGATCATCGGCACGCTGGCATTCGGGGCCCTGATCGGCGGGATGCTGGGCGCGTACGCGGGCGCCTGGGCGATGCGCTGGGCGCTCGACGCGATCGCCGCGCGGCGCGAGCGCTGACCCCTGCGGGATAACCCGCAACCCGACGCCGGGAACCCGTCGCTCCCCGGCCCGCCCCCCGGACCGCATCCTCCTCACGGCGGCCGCTCCATGGACGGCCGGCCGCCCCCGGCCCACCGGCGCACTCGTGGCACCGCGTTGGGACCTCGCGAGGCTCCCGCCTCGCCACGTGGAGGTTGCGCCATGCGCCGACTGCTCCTTCCCACCGTGCTGTTCGCGCTCGTCGCCGGAGCCTGCAGCGCATCGGGTCCCACGTCCCGCCCTGCCGACGCCGGGCCACCGGCCCACGGCTACCCCACCCTCCGCCCGGAGGAGCCGCCGTCCACGCCCTACGACGGGGTCACCTTCGAGGATCCGGGCGTGAACCCGTTCGTGGACGCGGCCGAGGACCGCGAGTCCACGTTCGGGCTCGACGTCGACACCGCCTCGTACACGATCGCGCGCCGCTGGATCGAGGACGGCAACCTGCCGGATCCGGCGAGCATCCGGGTCGAGGAGTTCGTCAACGCCTTCGACCAGGGCTACGCCGCCCCCGAGGCCGACACGTTCGCGATCCACGCGGACGGCGGCCCGAGCCCGTTCCTCGACGAGGACGAGATCCTGCTCCGGATCGGCGTCAAGGCGCGTGAGGTCGGCGACCGCGAGCGCCCCGACGCCGCCCTCACGTTCGTCGTGGACGTCTCGGGGTCGATGGCCCGCGAGGACCGCCTCGAGCTCGTCAAGCGGGCCCTCGCCCTGCTGGTCGAGGAGCTGCGGCCGCGGGACACCGTGGCGCTCGTGGTCTACGGCAGCGACGCCCGCGTCGTCCTGCAGCCCACCCGCGCCCGGGACGCGGACGAGATCCTGGCGGCCATCGACTCGCTCCGGCCCGAGGGATCGACCAACGCCGAGGCCGGCCTTCGGCTGGGCTACCAGCTCGCCCGCGAGGCGCTCGCGGAGGGCGGCATCAACCGCGTGATCCTCGCCTCGGACGGGGTGGCCAACGTGGGCGTGACCGACGCCCAGGGGATCCTCGACGAGATCCGGCGCGACGCGGATGCCGGCATCCAGCTGGTGACCGTGGGCTTCGGCATGGGCAACTACAACGACGTGCTGCTCGAGCAGCTCGCCGACGACGGCGACGGCTTCTATGCCTACGTGGACCAGCTGGACGAGGCGCGGCGCCTGTTCGTCGAGGACCTGACGGGGACGCTCCAGTCGGTGGCCCTCGACGCCCGGGTCCAGGTGGAGTTCAACCCCGATGCGGTCGAGGCGTACCGCCTGATCGGCTTCGAGAACCGCGCGATCGACGACGACGACTTCCGCGACGACGACGTGGAGGCCGGGGCGATCGGGGCCGGGCACGCGTCCACGGCCCTGTACGCCCTCCGCCTCGAGCGGGATGCCGGCTGGGACGCGCGCCTCGCGACGGTGAGCCTGCGCTGGACCGACCCCGAGTCGCGGCGCGCCGACGAGCTGGCCGAGGACGTGTACGGGAGCGACCTCGCGGACTCGTTCCGCGCGACCGAGCCCGCGTTCCAGCTGGACGCCCTCGTGGCGGCGGCGGCCGAGCGGTTCCGCGACAGCCGGTGGGGCCGCCGCTACGACCTGCGCGACGTGCTCGACGTCGCCGACCAGGTCGCCCGCGACCTCCCGGAGACCGCGCAGACCGACGACTTCCTCTCGCTCCTGGAGCGGGCGGCCCAGCTCGAACGCTGACGGCCCCGGGCGCCGGCCGGCTCGAGGAGGAGCGGTCCGGCCGGCGCCACCGGGGCAGCGGCCCACCCCGGTAGCATGGCGGCTCATGCCCCGCGACCGTGACCTCCTCATCGGCACGCTGTGCGCCGTCGGCGGCGCCACGCTGTTCGGTATGCTCGGGCCGCTGTCCCGGTTCGCGGCCGAGGCGGGCGTGGCCGGGGTCGCGTTCACGGCCTGGCGGGCCCTGCTGGGCGCGACGGCGCTGGCCGTGCTGATCGGGCTGC
>CAYJOH010000146.1:0-6421 GCA_964371685.1 uncultured Anaerolineaceae bacterium | reverse complement strand
CCCCGGCTGCGTCGCGCTCCGGCACGCGGTCCACGCGCTCCCGCAGCCCGTACGGCGCGGGCCCCGGGTCGCGGTCGCCCAGCAGCCCGCGCAGCTCGCGCTCCAGGCGCAGGTCGTCGTCGCGCTCTCTCATCGATCCGCCTCAGCGAGCGCCGTCCGCAGGCGGCCCATCGCGTGGTGCAGCCGAGACTTCACCGTGCCCTCGGGAATCCCCAGGGCCTCCGCGATCGCCGGCACGGTGAGATCGGCGTGGAACCGCAGCGCGACCAGCACCTGCTCCTCCGGCGCCAGCGAGTCGATCGCCCGGGCGAGCGCGTCGCGGACCGCGGTCGCCTCGGCCACGTCGGCGACCCGGGGGTGCTCGGCGTCGACCAGCTCCCGCCCGACGTCCACGACGCGGCGGCGCGCCCGGGCCCGGAGCCGGTCCCGGCAGCCGTTGACGAGGATCCGCCGGAACCAGGCGTCGAAGCGGTCCGGGTCGCGCAGCGCCGCGAACCCCTGCCAGGCGGCGACGGCCGCGTCGTGTACCGCGTCCTCGGCCTCCACCCGGTCGCCGAGGATGACGGCGGCGAGTCGGTACGAGGCGTCCAGCTGCCGCTCGACGAGGCGGCGGAACGCGTCAGCGCCGGGGCTCACGACGCGCAGCTGCGCTCGCGCCGCCCCTCGTTCGACCGGTTCCCCCACCAGGCTCCCCAGCAACCGTCCCGCGCCTCCGTTCATCCGACTTGACGATCGGGCGCGATGGAACGTTCACGAGAGTAGCGGGCGCCTCTATCATCGCGAGCGATGTGCGAGCAGTTCGTCGCCCGCGCGGCCGAGCCGTTCCGGCTCGACGAGCTGTGGCCGTACGCCGAGCGGCTGGAGCGGTACGGGATCGCCGGCTTCGGCTGGGGCGCGTCGTGGGTCGACGCGGCGGGCGCCATCCGCTCGTACCGCCACACCCAAGCGTTCCGCGACGACCCGGACCGTGCGCGGCTGGGCGCGGTCGAGACGACCAGCGTGCTCGTGCACCTGCGGCGTCCGTCCCGCCTGAGCACGCTCCAGCTGCCCGATGCGCAGCCGTTCGACGACCCGGCGGGCCGGTTCGCCTTCTCGCACAACGGCGACCTGCGCGACTACCGGGCGGCGCGCGATCGCTACCGGAGGCAGGGCCGGATCCACGGGCGCGCGGACAGCGAGGTCGGGCAACGGTGGCTGGAGGACGCCTGGTCCGACGACGAGCCCGTGGCCCACCTGCTGGCGGCGCTCCACGACGGCTTCGGGGGCGAGGCGAACCTGGCCGTGCTGGCGGGCGGCGGCACGCCGTACCACTACGCGGGCAACCCGGAGAACCCGGTGTTCACCTTCCGCTTCGGCCGGATCGGGCTCGCGTCCACCGCGCTCTACTCCATCGACCGATCGCTGTTCCGGCTCGCGGCCCGGGGCGCCACGGACCGGGCGCTCGTGCGTCTCCACAGCACCATCGCGCTCGACGAGCGCGGGCGTCCCATCGAGGCCGGCCCGGGCGGGCGCGCCGCGACCTGAGGGGCGTGGCGCAACCACCGGGACCGCTGGGATCCGAACCGGGGAGGGGAGGACGAACGTGGACGACAACGCGACGCTGGCAGCGAGAGCGGCCGCCGGAGATGCCGTGGAGGCCGACCCGGAGAAGGGTGCGCGACCCACCCAGCTCCTGCCGATGACGCAGCTGATGCGGATCTCCGCCTACTGGCTGGGCCTGACAGCCATCGACGCCGCGGTCGGCCTGTTCATCACCAACCGCCTCGAGTTCGACAAGCTGGTGTCCCGCGACAGCGTCGGCACGTCGATGTTCCTCATCGGCATCGGCGCCGCCATCGTCGGCATCCTCATCCAGCCGACGGTCGGCTATGTCAGCGACTACACCGTGTCCCGCTGGGGCCGGCGCAAGCCGTACATCGTGTTCGGCTCCCTGCTGGACGTCGTCTTCCTGCTCGGGATCGCGATGGGCAGCTCGGTGCTCATGCTGGCGGCGTTCATGCTGCTCCTGAGCGTGAGCACCAACATCGCCCGCGGCCCGTTCCAGGGGTACGTGCCGGACCTCGTGGCGGCGCCGCAGGTCGGCCTGGCCAGCGGCATGGTGGGGCTGATGCAGGTGGTCGGCAACGTGACCGGGTTCCTGCTCGTGTCGCTGTCGGTGACGCTCGGCGTCATGCCGCTGTCGCTGGTGGCGATCGCGATCGTGGAGCTGGTCACGATGCTCAGCGTGGTCCTGCGGGTGGGGCAGGGGATGCCGCCCCGGCCGCGCCGCGGCAAGTCGTGGACGACGATCGCCCGCGAGGCGTGGGCGACCGACATCCTCCACGAGCGCTCGTACGTGTGGCTGCTGGTGTCGAGGCTGCTGTTCCTGACCGCGGGCTCGCTGCTCGTCAACTTCGTCGTCATCTACCTGTCGCGCGCGTTCGGGATGACGAAGGAGGAGGCGAACTCGACGTACGTCGCCATCCTCATCGTCGTGGTGGCGGCCAACGTGCTCGCGATCCTGCCGGCCTCGAAGCTGTCGGACCGGATCGGGCGCAAGCCGCTGATCTTCATGGCCTGCGGGTTCGCGGCGGCGGGGGCCGCGGTCATCGCGATCTCGCCGTCGATCCCGATCGCCCTGCTCGGCGCCGCGTGCTTCGGGGCCGCCAACGGCAGCTTCCTGGCGGTGGACTGGGCGCTGATGACCGACATCATCCCGCGGTCGTCCGCCGGCCGGTACATGGGCATGAGCAACGTGGCCACGGGGTCCGCGTCGCCGATCTCGGTGGCGCTGGGTGGCGTCGTGCTGGACCTCGTGACGCGGGCCGGCTTCGAGCCGCTCAGCCCCAGGGTCGTATTCATGCTGGCGCTCGCGTTCTTCGCGTTCGCCGCGGTGACGCTGCGACCGGTGATCGAACCGCGCCGCGACAGGGTCGCCGCCGAGCCGGCAGCCGCCTGACGCGCGCCCGCGACAGGGCCGGCCGCGCCTCAGTCGCCGATCTCGGAGACCGGCGGCAGCGGGCGTGGCGCCGGGCGCCGTGACGCCTCGTCCAGGCCCAGGAACCGGCTGGCCTGGAGCCGGACCACCGCCCACGCCCGCCGCGCCGTGGCGCGCGGGTCCGCGCCGAACGCGCGCACCCAGGCGCGCGTCGTGCTGGCCACGTGGAGCGCGGCCTCGCGCCACGCGGAGGCGCGCAGGAACGCGAACGGGTCGTCGTGCCGCCACCACCAGGGCACGACCGACCAGATGAACACCAGGTAGTCCGCCCGGAACGGGCGCTCGCCGAACCCGAACAGGGCCTGCATCTGGACGATCGTGAGCGGCAGCATCGCCAGCGACAGCAGCCCCGACAGCGCGAGGAACACGAGCCCCCACCAGCGCGCCCGCGCCGGGAGCACCAGCCACAGCGGCGCCGGCACCCACTTCATCCAGGTCGCGAGGCCCCAGATGAAGCCGCCCACGCGCGGCCCGCTGAACTGCGCCCCGAACAGGCCGAGGGCGAGCAAGAGGTTGATGTTCCCGGTGTCGAGGTTGGCGGCGGTGGGGAAGGCCAGCAGCCCGACGAGGATCGCCGTCGCCAGCGGGCGGCGGGCATAGGCCCAGCGGATCGACCACAGCAGCAGCAGGATCGTGCCGCCGCGCCACGCGAACCAGGCCACCTCCCACGGCAGCAGCGCCCAGGGCGCGAACAGGGGCAGCATCCAGGGCGCGTACACGTAGGGCAGGAAGGGCCCCGTGGGGTGGTACGGGTCGCCGCCTTCGAGCCAGATCCGGACCGCGGCCCAGTACGCCTGGGCGTCGCCGCCGGCGATGTCGCCGCGCGCGGCCATGCCCGCGATCGCGGAGGCGAAGGCGACGATCAGCAGCGCCATGGCGAGCATCCGGCGCGGGTCGCGGAGCCGCGTGGCCTCGCGGCGCAGGGCGCGCCGGATCACCCCGGCCCGCCGGGAGGGCCGTCGCTGGATCGTCGTCGAGGCGTCCATCGGAGCCCATTCTCGCCGTCCGGGGGCCGCCCTGCGCGCGGATATACTCCGCGCACCATGCCGCACGGGACCGTCATCGTCATCGGCGGGGCGGAGGACAAGGTCCGCGACCGGGTCATCCTCGGCCGGTTCGTGGCGCTCGCCGGCGGCCGGGACGCGCAGATCGCGGTGATCTCCACGGCCAGCTCGCTGGGCCCCGAGGCGGCGGAGCGCTACCGCGCGGTGTTCACGGAGCTGGGCGCCGCCGCCGTCCGGCCGCTCCACGCGGTGACCCGGACCCAGGCCAACGACGAGCACGCGGCGCGCATCGTCCGCGACGCCAGCGGCGTGTTCCTGACCGGTGGCAACCAGCTGCGGCTCAGCTCCACGATCGGCGGCACGCGCCTCGCGGATGCGATCATGACCCGGTTCCAGGCCGGGGCCGTCGTGGCCGGGACGTCGGCCGGGGCGAGCGCGGTGTCGAGCCACATGATCGCCTTCGGCGCCTCGGGCGCGACGCCCAAGCACCGGATGGCCCAGATCGCCGCCGGGCTGGGACTGCTGCCGGGGGTCATCGTGGACCAGCACTTCCAGCAGCGGAACCGCCTCGGGCGGCTGCTCAGCCTGATCGCCCAGAACCCGAGCCTGCTGGGTCTGGGCGTGGACGAGGACACGGCCGGGGTCGTCGGGCCGGACCAGGTGATGGAGGTGATCGGGCGGGGCTCGATCACGGTCGTCGATGGCGCCGCCTCCGAGACCGACGCCTGGGAGATCCGCGGCCACCGCCCGCTGATGATCAGCGGCGTGGTGCTCCACAGCCTGCCGGCCGGTTACCGCTTCGACCTCCGGCGCCGGATGCGGGTCGCCGCGCCGATGCTCCACACGATCCAGGGCGAGGCCGCCTCGAGCTGACGCCGGTCCTGCGACGGGCCGTGATCTCGCCACGTACACTCCCGTTCCCACGCAGCGAGGAGGGATCAGGTGGCGCAGGCGGACTCCGCTCCCCGGGCTCGAAGTCGCAAGGCCGGCGGCGAGGCGGCCACCGGCGCCGCCACCGCCCGCCGACGCGCCGCCGACAGGCCGGGCGTGGCCCGTCCGGAGCCCACGCTGCGGATCCTCGAGACGCGCGTCCTGCGCGGCCCCAACTACTGGATGCGTTCGCCGGTCATCCGCCAGGTCGTGGATCTCGGCGGGCTGGAGGCGTTCCCGACCCACAGGATCCCCGGCTTCGTGGACGCGCTGGTCGAGATGCTGCCTACGCTCGAGGACCACGCTTGCAGCCTGGGTCGCCGCGGCGGCTTCATCACCCGCCTCCGCGAGGGCACCTGGACCGGCCACGTGGCCGAGCACATCGCGCTCGAGTTCCAGAATCTCGCCGGCACCGACGTCCGCCAGGGCAAGACCCGCGGCACCGGCGAGTACGGCCGCTACAACGTGATCTACGAGTACCGCGAGGAGCAGGTCGGGATCGAGGCCGGCCGGATGGCCGTCGGGCTCGTCAACCACCTCGTGGCCCCCAGCGACCCCGCGTTCGCCTTCGACCTCGTCCCGGAGCTCGAGAACCTGATCCTGATGGCGGAGCGGCTCGCGTTCGGGCCATCCACCCAGGCGCTGCTCGACGAGGCGGCCGGCCGGGACATCCCGTTCATCCGGCTCGACCGGTACAGCCTCGTCCAGCTGGGCCAGGGCGTCCTCCAGCAGCGGATCCGGGCCACGATGACCAGCCGCACCAGCGGCATCGCGGTCGACATCGCGTCCGACAAGAAGCTGACCAACCGGCTGCTGGACTCGGCCGGGCTGCCCGTGCCGCGGAGCGAGGTCGTCGACACCGAGGACGACGCCGTGGCCACCGCCCGGCGGATCGGCTACCCGTGCGTCCTCAAGCCGCTCGATGGCAACCACGGACGGGGCGTCGCGCTGGACCTCCGCGACGAGGCCGCCGTCCGGGCCGCCTTCGGCGCCGCCCTGCGCGAGAGCCGGTCGCGCGACGTGGTCGTCGAGAGCTACATCACGGGCCGCGACTACCGCTGCCTCGTCATCGGCGGCAAGCTCGCCGCGGTGGCCGAGCGCGTCCCGGCGAGCGTCACCGGCGACGGCGAGAAGACCGTGCGCGAGCTGGTCGAGACCACGAACCACGACCCCCGGCGCGGCATCGGCCACGAGAAGGTGCTGACCCGGATCCGGCTCGACGAGAACGCCGAAGCGGTGCTGGCGGGCCAGGGCTACACGCCGGACTCGGTGCCGGACGAGGGGGCCTTCGTGAAGCTCGCCCTCACCGGCAACATGTCGACCGGCGGCACCTCCATCGACCGGACGGCGGAGGCCCACCCCGACAACATCGAGATCGCCGAGACGGCGGCCCGCGTCGTCGGCCTCGACATCGCGGGCATCGACTTCATCTGCCCGGACATCGAGGAGCCGGTCCGCGAGACCGGCGGCGGGATCGTGGAGGTCAACGCGGCGCCCGGCTTCCGGATGC
>CAYJOH010000145.1:0-6460 GCA_964371685.1 uncultured Anaerolineaceae bacterium | reverse complement strand
GTAGCCCATCTGGGTCGGCAGGTCGAAGGCGACCGACAGCCCGGTCTGCCCCTGCGACAGCAGGTAGCGGAACCGCTCGTTGGTCTCGCCCGCGGTCGCGAAGCCCGCGTACTGGCGCATCGTCCAGAACCGGGAGCGGTACATCGTCGCCTGGACGCCCCGGGTGAACGGGAACTCGCCGGGCAGGCCGAGGTCGCGATCGGGGTCCAGGCCGGCGACGTCGGCCGGCGTGTAGACGTCGGCGATCGGGATCTCGGAGGTGGTGGCGAAGGACGGGCTGCGCTCGGGCGAGGAGGCGAGCGCGCGGGCCCGGGTAGTCGCGCGCCAGCGCCCCACGGCCGGGTCCTGGGTCGCGCCGATGCCGCCGTCCGCTCCCGCGTCGCGTCCCGGCTGCGGCTCCGGCCGTTCCCGCCTCGTCGTCTCGTCGCTCACGCGTGCTCCCTAGCTGATGACCACGAGCAGGTCGCCCACCTCGATGTTCACGCCGGGGGCCACCCCGACGCGCTCGATGGTGCCATCTCTCGGCGCCCGGAGCTCGTTCTGCATCTTCATGGCCTCGACGACCAGCAGCTGCTGGCCGGCGGCGACCGCGTCGCCGGGTGCCACCGACACCGCGACCACCTTGCCGGGAATGATCGCCTTCACCTGGAGCGGCCCGCCGTGGGCGCTCGAGGCCCGGCCCCGGCTGGCCCGCTCGCGGAGCGCGGCGATCCGCTCCGACTCGATCTCGACCTCGAACCGGAAGCCGTCCACGAGCACCTCGCGGCGCCTCGTCCCGCCATCGCCGGGACCGGGCGGCTCCAGGACGACCCGGGTCCGCCGGCCGGCCTCGTCGAGGACGTGGCGACCCCGCCCCGTGGCATGGATCGACGCCTCCACCGGGTCGCCGTCGACGCTCGGGTGTCTTTGCACAAGGACGGGCTCGCCGGGCGGGTCGCCGGGCGGCAGCGACGCGCCGCCCAGCGGGCCACGACCCACCGAGGGGTTGGTCATCCGCAGCGGCTCCGGCGGCGGCGCCACCATGAGCACGGGCTCGTTGCCCAGCCCGGATCCGGCCGCGAGGCGCACGCGGACGGCACGCGGGTCGATGGGCGCGGTCAGCTCGGCCATCGGTCCACCCCGCGGGCGCGGCTCCCGTGCCGCCACCCGTTGCGACTCGCAGCCCACGCGGCCGACGCGCCGGTCGTGGCCGGCGTCGGCGGCGCCGTGCCACGACCCCGGGCCTCCGCGTCCTCGCCGATCGCCTCGAGGCCCGCCGCGAGGAGCGCCTTGCGGACGGCCTCCGCGCGCGCCGCCTCACCGTCCCAGTGCTCGTCCACCCAGCCCGTGGACAGCTCGCCGCGGCGGAACGCCGCGCTGCGCGCGACGAGCCGGTGGAACGGCAGCGTCGTCTGCACGCCACCGACCTCGGTCTCCTCCAGCGCACGCGCGAGGCGGTCGATGGCCGCGTCGCGGTCATGCGCCTGGACCATCAGCTTCGCGATCAGGTTGTCGTACTCGGGCGGCACCCGGTCGCCGGCCTCGATGCCGGTGTCCACCCGGACGCCCGGACCTGACGGCATGACCCATCGCCCGACGCGACCCGGCGTCGGCGCGAACGCCCGGGCTGGGTCCTCCGCCGAGATCCGTGCCTCGATGGCATGGGTCGACGGGACGGCGGCCCGCTCCCCCGCCGCGACGACCTCCGGCGACAGCGGCTCGCCGGCCGCGATCCGGAACTGCTCGCGGACGATGTCCACGCCGGCCACGAGCTCGGTTACCCCGTGCTCGACCTGGAGCCGCGTATTGACCTCGAGGAACCAGAAGCTGCCGTCCGGGTCGTGGAGGAACTCGCAGGTCGCGGCGTTGCGCAGCCCCGCGGCCCGCGCGAGCCGGATCGCAAGAGCGTGCAGGTGGCGACGCTGCGCCTCGGACAGCCCGGGCGCCGGTGCCTCCTCGACCAGCTTCTGGTGACGCCGCTGGAGCGAGCAGTCGCGCTCGCCGAGGGCGACGACGGTTCCCTGCGCGTCGCCCAGGAGCTGCACCTCGATGTGACGCGCCGGCAGGATCTCGCGCTCGAGGTAGACGGACCCGTCACCGAACGCCGACTCGGCCTCGCGCGACCCGGACACCAGGGCGGCGGGCAGGTCCTCGGCACGGGCGACGCGGCGCATCCCGCGTCCCCCGCCACCCGCCGCGGCCTTGACGAGCAGCGGGAAGCCGATGCGCTCGGCGGTCGCGAGGATGTCGGCCACCTGGTCGGGGCGGTCCACCGGCGCGGGCTCGAGCGTCCCGGGCACCGATGGCACGTCCACGCCGGCCGCCAGCCGGCGGGCGTTGAGCTTGTCGCCCAGCGCCTCGATGGTCGCCGACGCCGGGCCGACGCACGCGAGGCCCGCGTCCTCGACCGCCCGGGCAAACGCGGCGCGCTCGGCCAGGAAGCCATATCCCGGGTGCACCGCCTGCGCGCCCGTATCGAGCGCGGCCCGGACGACGGCGTCGATCCGCAGGTAGCTCTCCGCCGGCGGCGGCGGGCCCAGCCGGACGGCCGCGTCGGCGAGCCGGACGTGCGCGGCTCCGAAGTCCGCGTCGCTGTAGACGGCGACGGCCTCCATCCCCATCTCATGGCAGGCGCGAATGATCCGGACCGCGATCTCGCCGCGGTTGGCGATGAGCACCCGGCGGAACGGCGGCGCGGCGGCGGTCATCGAGGGTCCCCGGCGGACTCGTCTTTGCGCAAAGACGTCGCGGGGTCAGAGCGGGATGTTGCCATGCTTCTTCCTGGGGTTGGTGTCCCGCTTGTCGGCGAGGACCTCCAGCGCGCGGACGAGGCGCGGACGCGTCTCGCGCGGCAGGATGACCTCGTCGATGTAGCCGCGTGCCGCGGCGATGTAGGGGTTGGAGAACTCGGTCTCGTATTCGGCGACCAGGCGCTTGCGCTCGGTCACCGGGTCGTCGGCGCCGGCGATCGCATCCTTGAAGATGATGTTGACGGCGCCCTCGGCGCCCATCACCGCGATCTCGGCGCTGGGCCACGCGAAGTTGAGGTCGCCGCGGATGTGCTTGCTGCTCATGACGTCGTAGGCGCCGCCGTAGGCCTTGCGCGTGATGACGGTCACCTTGGGCACCGTGGCCTCGCAGTAGGCGTACAGCAGCTTCGCGCCGTGCTTGATGATCCCGTTGTGCTCCTGCCCCACGCCCGGCAGGAAGCCCGGCACGTCGACGAACGTGACGAGCGGGATGTTGAACGCGTCGCAGGTCCGGACGAAGCGCGCCGCCTTGACCGACGCGTCGATGTCCAGCGCGCCGGCCAGGACCGCCGGCTGCTGCGCGACGAGGCCCACGGAGCGGCCGCCCAGCCGCGCGAACCCGACGAGGATGTTGCCGGCCCAGGCGGGCTGGATCTCGAGGAACGCCGCGTCGTCCACGACGCGGCGGATGACGTCGTGCATGTCGTACGGCTTGCTCGGCTCGTCGGGCACGACGCCGTCGAGCTCCGGGTCCATTCGGTCGGGCGGATCCGTGACGGCGACCTGCGGCGGGTCGGCGAGGTTGTTCTGGGGCATGTGCGCGAGCAGCCGCTTGACGTAGTCCAGCGCCTCGGCCTCGTCACGGGCCGCGAGATGCGCGACGCCGCTCCGGCCGGTGTGGACCGCCGCCCCGCCGAGCGCGTCCGAATCGACCTCCTCGTGGGTCACCGCCTTCACGACGTTGGGCCCGGTCACGAACATGTAGCTCGTGCCCTCCACCATCACGGTGAAGTCCGTCATCGCCGGCGAGTAGACCGCGCCGCCCGCGCACGGCCCGAGGATCACCGAGATCTGCGGCACCACGCCCGACGCCAGGACGTTGCGCAGGAAGATCTCGGCGTAGCCGCCCAGCGACGCGACACCTTCCTGGATCCGCGCGCCGCCCGAATCGTTGAGACCCACGACGGGCGCACCGACCTTCATCGCGAGGTCCATGACCTTGCAGATCTTCTCGGCGTACGCCTCGGACAGCGAACCGCCGAAGACCGTGAAGTCCTGGCTGAACACGAACACCAGCCGGCCGTCGATGGTCCCGTGCCCGGTCACGACCCCGTCGCCCAGGAAGTGCTGTCGGTCCAGCCCGAACTCCGTCGCGCGGTGGGTGACGAACGCGTCGAGCTCGACGAACGATCCGGGGTCCAGCAGCAGGTCGAGCCGCTCGCGGGCCGTGAGCTTGCCCCACGCGTGCTGTCGCTCGATGCGCACCGGTCCGCCGCCCTGCAGGGCCTCCGCGCGCATTCGCTCGAGGCGGGCGATCCGTTCCGCGTTGCTGGACACGTCCTGGCTCCCTCCGGTGGCGTGGCGGATTGTCTTTGCGCACAGACAGCGGGTCGGCGCCATGATAGGCCCCACGTGCTGCCGGCCGGAGCGCGCGCGGGCGACCCGAGGGCTCGCGTCCGGCCCGATCGATGGTCATCGGCGTGTTTCCGGTGGATCAACGGACTGTTACAGCGGCATCGCGATCGATGCGTTCATGCAGCGCGAGCGGCCGGATATCCACAGAACGGTGCACAAGTCGGGCATTGTGTGGACAACCTCGGGAGTCGCGATGCAGCCCCGCGCGGTAGCATTCCCCCACTCCCACCGATTCCCGACGCGCCGTTCCGCTTCTCCGAGGTGACGCCCTTGACGCACGTGATCGCGATCGCAAACCAGAAGGGCGGCGTCGGCAAGACGACGACGGCGATCAATCTCGCCGGGGCGCTCGCGGAAGAAGGGTGCCGGGTCCTGCTCATCGACATGGACCCGCAGGCGAATCTCACGGCCGGGGTGGGCGTCAACCTCAACACCGTCGGGCGATCGATGGCCGACGTCCTCGCCGACGGCCGCGCCACGCTGCCGGAGGTCGTCCTCGCCACCGAGACCGCGGGCATCGACGTCGCACCCGCGCACATCGACCTCGCCAGCACCGAGGGCGAGCTGTTCACCGCGCTGGGCCGCGAGCAGATCCTGCGCGAGGCGATGCGCGACCAGGTGGATCAGTACGACTACGTGCTGATCGACTGCCCCCCGAACCTCGGCCTCCTCACCGTCAACGGGCTGGTCGCGGCGGACAGCGTCATCATCCCGGTCCAGACGCAGTTCTATGCCATGAAGGGCCTCAACAACCTGGTCAAGGTCATCCACGCGATCCGGATGAAGCTCAACCGCGACCTGCGGATCCTCGGCCTGCTGCCGACCTTCTACGACGGGCGCACCAACCTCGCGCGCGACATGCTCGACGAGCTGCGCGTCGTCGGCGACCACCACGTCTTCGGCACCATCATTCGCAACACCGTGAAGCTGGGCGAGGCACCCCTCGTCGGGCGGCCGATCACCTCGTACGCGAGCGCGTCGGAGGCCGCCAGGAGCTATCGCGAGCTCGCCCGGGAGGTGATCCAGATTGGCCAGAACTGACTTCCGCGCCGCGGCGGCACGTCGCCTGTCGGAGGAGCGCGAGCTCCCGCCCGCGATCGTCAGCCTGCTGTCCCCGGACATGAACCGGCGGTCCACCGGTGTCAAGGTCGTCGAGGTGGACCACATCGACTCCAACCCGGAGCAGCCGCGTCTCGCCTTCGACGAGGCGACGCTCCAGGAGCTCGCCGCGTCCATCCGCGAGCACGGCGTCCTCCAGCCGATCCTCGTCCGGCCCCGCGACGACGGCCGCTACCAGCTGATCGCCGGTGAGCGACGCTGGCGCGCGTCGCGGATCGCGGGCCACGTCACGATCCCGGCCCTGGTCGAGGACATCGACGACGACACGGCCCTCGAGATCTCGATCATCGAGAACCTCCAGCGCGAGGACATCTCGCCGCTCGACGAGGCCTCGATGTACGACCGGATGATCCGGGACCACGGCTACAGCATCCGCAGGCTCGCCGACAAGCTGGGCAAGGACAAGGGCTACCTCGAGAACCGGCTCCGTCTGGCCGACGCGCCGCCCGAGATCCGGGAGCTCGTGTCTTTGCGCAAGGACACCCTGTCGCACGCCTACGAGCTGATGAAGGTCGAGGACCCCAGGAAGCGCCGCCGGCTGGCCGAGCAGGTCGCGCGCAACGAGCTGTCGCTGGTCAAGCTCCGCGAGCGGATCGAGGGCCGGCGCGCGCGGGTCGTCGTGGACGACGAGCCGGAGCCCGAGGCCGACGCGGCCGCGGCCGATCGCGCCGAGGGCTGGGAGGACCATCGGGCCGCGACCGCGGCACCCGTCCGGGACGACACGCTGATCATGGCCAAGCAGCAGCTCAACGAGGCGGTCGAGGGCTTCCTGGACATCGTCCGGAACCCCGAGGTCCTGGGGGCGATCGGTGCAGTCGACCGGTCCAACCTCGCCAAGTACCTCACGATCGCCAAGCTCCGGCTCGAGAACGCGATCGCCGTGGTCCGGAGCGGCGACACCGAACGCTGAGGGCCGGCCGGCCGTCCCCTCCCCTGGCATCCGCGAACATGAAGAAGCCGGCGCCGATGGCGCCGGC
>CAYJOH010000144.1:0-6469 GCA_964371685.1 uncultured Anaerolineaceae bacterium | reverse complement strand
CACGACCGCGACCCGCACCACGTGGAACAGCAGCCCGGCCAGGGCGAGCGCGAGGATCAGCGCCGCGGCGCCGGCGGCCAGGCCCCACCCCTCGCCCACGCCGCCGAACAGGATCGCGAGCTCGCCGACGAAGATCCCCGACGGTGGCAGGCCGGCGAGCACGAGGGCGGCGACCACCAGGCCGCGGCCATCCGCGGGCGACCGGGCGAGGCTCCCGCCCAGGCGCCCGATCCGCCGGCTGCCCCGCTCCGCGACCAGCCGCCCGGCCGAGAGGAACGCGACCGACTTCGCGAGGCCGTGGCTCGCGAGGTGGAGCGTGAACCCCAGGAGCGCGAGGTGGCCGCCGAAGCCCAGCGCGAGCGTGGCCAGGCCGAGGTGCTCGATCGAGGAGTAGGCGAGGAGCCGCTTGAGGTCGCCCTGGGCGACGATGAACGGGAGCGCCACGGCGAGGCTCAGGAGGCCGAACACGACCAGCAGCGTCGAGGAGAACGCCGGCCCGAGCGTCCCGACGGCGACGAGGTGGAACCGGGCCAGCGCGTACAGCGACACGGCCAGGGCCGCTCCCGAGAGCATCGCCGAGACGGGGCTTGGCGCCTGGCTGTGCGCGTCGGGCAGCCAGGTGTGGAACGGCGCCAGGCCCGCCTTCGTCCCGTAGCCCGCGAGCGCGAAGATGAACGCCAGCCGCACGAACACGGGGTCCAGCCGGGGCGCGATGCCCAGCAGCCGCGTCCAGGCCAGCGCATCACTCGTCTCGCCCAGGACGCCGACCGAGGACGCGTACAGGAGCAGCGTGCCGAGCAGCGCGAAGCCGATCCCGACCGAGCCCAGGATCAGGGACTTCCAGGCCGCCTCGATCGCGTGCGGCGTCCGGTTGAAGCCGACCAGCAGCGCGGACACGATCGTCGTGGCCTCGATCCCGACCCACACCAGGCCCAGGCTGTCCGCGAGCGGGACCGCCGCCAGCCCGCCGGCGAACCAGCCGAGCAGCGCGTAGTAGCGGCCGGCGTCGCGAGGCCGCAGCGTGCCGGCCGCCGCCTCGTGCGCCAGGTGGGCCGGGGACCCCGCCAGCGCGATCGCCGCCACGACCAGCACCAGGACCAGCACGTAGGCGCCGAACGCGTCGAGCGCGACCAGGCCGTCGAAGGCCCGGACCGGGCCGCCCGCGAACACGAGACCGGCCAGCGCGAGCCCGGCCACGAGCGACGGCCCGAAACCCGCCAGCGCGAGCCACGGGGCGCGCCGATCGTCCGCGAACCAGGCCGCGAGCCCGGCCGCGGCCGGCGCGCCGACGACGAGGACGACGAGCAGCTCGGTCATCCGCGCAGGCTCCGCAGCTCGTCGCTCGAGGTGCTGCCGAACACGTCCAGCATGCGCCGGGCGTAGACCCAGGCGACCACCACCGCGATCAGCACGTCGAACAGGACGCCCAGCTCCACGACCAGCGGCATCCCGTAGGTCAGCGAGAACGCCGTCAGGGCGATCCCGTTCTCGAACACCAGCAGGCCGACCACCAGCGACAGCGCCTTGCGGC
Source organism: uncultured Anaerolineaceae bacterium (assembly GCA_964371685.1). GTDB lineage: Bacteria > Chloroflexota > Limnocylindria > Limnocylindrales > CSP1-4 > CAIXZV01. The sequence goes on along the minus strand of CAYJOH010000144.1, from coordinate 4,938 downwards.
GGGTCATCACGATCAGCAGGCCCATCAGCACCAGGCTGATCGCCGCCGGCAGGGCGCGGCCCGCCGCCACGCCCGTACCGGGCGAGACGCCATCGGCGGCCGCGGTCGACGCGAACACGATCGCGACGGCCGCGACGAGCGCCGCACGGGGGCCCAGCAGCGGGTGGCGCTCCCGCCGGACCGAGGAGCGCCGGAGGATCGAGCCCAGCACCAGCGGCACCACGACCCCCTTGACGCCGATCGCCAGCAGCCCGCCGAAGATGAGGTGGCCGGCGCCCGTGCCCAGCCCGACGGCGAGCGCGGCCAGCCCCACGATCGCCGACTGGAGCCCGACCATCCAGATCGAGCGGCCGATGGCGCGGGTCGCGACGATCAGCACGCCCAGCACCACGATGGCCGCCGCGCACGCGTCGACGACCTCGGCGGCGAACCGCGGATCGAGCGTCATGCCGGCAGCCACAGGCGGGCGGCGAGGCCGACCGCGGCAAGGATCGAGGCCGTGGCCAGGAGCCCAGGCAGGGCGAGGATCCGCAGCTTCGCGAGCGTCGAGTCGAGGAACGCGAGCGCCACCGCGGCGGCGACCAGCTTGGCCAGGGCGGCACCGACGGCGACGAGGACCGACACGGGTGCGAGGTCCCCGGCCATGCCCACCGGCAGGAACGCGGCACCGAACAGCCCGGCGATGAGCACGAGCTTGAGCTCCGCCGCGTACACCAGGATGGCGAGCCGCGGGCCCGAGGCTTCGAGCAGCATGCCCTCGTGGACCATCGTCAGCTCGAGGTGCGTGTCCGGGTTGTCGACGGGCTCGTGGCCCGTCTCCGCGACCGCGACCACGGCGAACGCGCCCGCACCGAGCAGCAGCGCCGGGGTGAACCAGGCCGTGCCCGCCAGCGACCCGGCGCCGGCGATCGCGCCGAGGTCGGTCGAGCCGGCGGCCAGCGCCGCCCCGGCGAGGGCGAGCAGCAGCGCGGGCTCCACCAGCGCGGCGATCGCGACCTCGCGGCTGCTGCCCATGCCGCCGAACGCGCTGCCGGCATCGAGCGCGGCGAGCGCCATGACGAAGCGCGCCAGCGCCAGCAGCCCGACGACCACCAGCAGGTCGCCCCAGCCGGCGAGCGGCGGCCGCCGGCCGACGATCGGCACCAGCAGCGTGGCGACCAGCACGGCCGCGAGGACCAGCGGCGGGGCCAGGGCGGTCAGCGGGCTCGCCGCGTCGCTCTCCACGGCCTCCTTGCGCCACCACTTCGCGAGGTCGCGGTACGGCTGCAGCGGCGACGGCCCACGCCGGTACTGGAGTCGCGACTTGACCGCCTTCGTGATCCCCAGCAGCAGCGGGGCGACGAGCAGCACGAGCGCGACCTGGATCGTGCCCAGCACGACCGCCTCGACGAGCGCCTCGCCGTCCATCAGCGGGCCAGCACGAGGAGGATCACGACGGCCGCGACCGTGTAGGCGAGGTACAGCTGGAGGCTGCCGTTCTGGAGCCGGCGGACGAGCTGGGCCGCCCCGACGGCCGCCCGGTGGAGCGGCGCGTACAGCCGCTCGTCGATGACGTGACGCGCCTCGCCGTGGTACCGGACCGTGCGCGGGAACGGCGTGCCGGGATGCAGCTCCACGGCGACCTCCCGCGCCGGCCGCAGGATCCGGCCGAAGTACAGCCGGATCAGCTTCGCGTAGCTCGTCGCCGTGTACTCGAAGGCTGGCTCGGGCACGATCCCGCAGGTCCAGGTCGGGACCCGGCGGGCGGGGCGCCGGCGGACCCCGGCGACCCAGGCGACCGACGCCACGACGAGGAGCAGCGCGCCGAGCCCCGCGGCGGCATACCCCGCGCCCCCGAGCCCGGGCCCAACCGCGACGGTCACGCCGGTCGCGGCGGGGACGCCTGAGGCCGCGCCCCCGACCACCCCGCCCGCAATGCCCGTGATCGCCCCCGCGACCGGCCCGGCCGCCAGGCCCACGACGACGCAGGCCGCCGCGAGCGCGAGCATCGGCCCGCCCATCCACCGGCTCGTCTCATGCGCACCGGCGGCCGCGGCGCTGCGGGGCAGGGCCAGGAACCCCACCCCGGTCGCCTTGACGAAGCAGGCCACCGCCAGCGCCGCGGTCAGCCCCAGCCCGCCGATCGCGAGCAGCGACGCGGAGCGGGCGACGGGCGACAGGGCCGCGTCGGCGCCGGCCCCGAGGAGGCCCTGGAAGGTCAGCCACTCGCTGGCGAAGCCGTTGAGCGGCGGCAGCCCGCTGATCGCCGCCGCCCCCACCGCGAAGGCGAGGGTGGTCACCGGCATCAGCCGCACCAGGCCGCCGAGCGCGTTGAGGTCGCGGGTCCCCACCGCGGCCTGGACCGAGCCAGCGGCCAGGAACAGCGCGGACTTGAACAGCGCGTGGTTGAGCGTGTGGAACAGCGCGGCGGCCAGCGCGAGGGCCGCCAGCGGGCCGGACCCCGCGCCCGCGGCGAGGAGCGCGACCCCGACGCCGATCAGGATGATCCCGATGTTCTCGATGCTGTGGAACGCGAGCAGCCGCTTGAGGTCGTGCTCCATCAGCGCGTACAGGACGCCCAGCACCGCGGAGGCGACCCCGACCGCCAGCACGACGATGCCCCACCATTCGGGCCCGGGACCCAGGATCTCGAGGCCGAACCGGACGATGCCGTAGATCCCGGCCTTGATCATCACGCCGGACATCAACGCCGACACGTGCGAGGGGGCGACCGGGTGGGCACGCGGCAGCCAGACGTGGAGCGGGATCGCCCCGGCCTTGGTCCCGAAGCCCACCAGCACCAGGACGAACACGACGTCCCGGGCCAGCGGCGACAGGCCCGCTGCGGCCGCGCCGAACGCCGCGAAGCCGGACGAGCCCCCGGCGCTCGCCAGCATCGCGAACGCCACGACGATGGCGGCCGTGGCGAGATGCGTCATCGCCAGGTAGACGTAGCCCGCCCGCGCCACGTCGGCGTCCGGCCGCGACCCAATGACCAGCGCCGCGGAGCTGAGCGCCATCAGCTCCCAGGCCAGCAGGAACGCAAACGCGTCGCCGGCGCCGAACACCAGGGCGAGGCTGGCCAGGAACACCGGGTAGGCGACCGCGGTCCGGTCCCGCCCCGGGGCACCGCCTGACCCGTGCGTCCCGTGCGTCCCGTACCCGATCCCGTACGCCGAGGTCGCGGCGCCGACCAGGCCGAGGACGACCAGGAACAGCGCCGACAGCGCGTCGACCCGGAGGTCGATGACGGCGAACCCGAGCACCGAGCCGGCGCTCGCCGTGACGGGGACGCCCGACGCCAGCACGGCGATGCCGAGGCCGCCCAGGGCGAGGCACGCGGCCGCCGACAGGGCGAGTGACAGCCAGCGGGGGGTGACGCGGGAGCGCGGGGCGAGCGAGGCCAGCATCGCGAGGCCGAGCAGCGCGGCGACCAGCGGCAGCAGCACGCCGGAGGCGAGCGTCGACAGCGCGCTCGGCATGTCCGTGTGCTCCTCCCGCGTGGTGGCGCCCGCGGGCGTCCGCGGTGGGCTCGTGGAATGGGCTGGGTCAGGCCGTCAGGCCGCGATCTGCTCCCGTGACCTCGGAACGATCACCGCGCCCGGCGGCGGATGACCTGGGTGGCCCGTGCCGGCTCGCGGCGCGCCGCGGCGGCCGGGGGTGCCGCCACGCGATCGGGCTGCGCCGGCCTGGATGTCGCCTTGAGCCGCTGGAGCGCCCAAACGACGTCACCGGCCACGCTGTCGGGCACGCGCGTCCGCGCGGACCGCAGCACCTTGGCGGCCAGCTGCGCCTCGCCGCCGATCCCCGCCTGCTCGATCACGCGGACCGCGAACGCCGCGAGCTCGCCGTCAACGAGCCACGGCCGGACGCCTTCGATCGCGGTTGCCCCGTGCGCCGCGATCGGGTCACGCCACTCGATCCGGCGGTCGCGCGGCGCGGACTGGGCCTGCTCGAGTAACGCGGCCAGCTCCATCCAGGTCCTCCGTACCCCCTCCGTCTCAGCTTGCCACCATGGTACCGTCTCGTTCGCTATCTTGCAGTATTACGAAACAACGGTAGATTGTGCGCGGTCAACCCGACTGCGGAGGCATCGTCTCCCCGAATGACCCAGGCAACCCAGCGGCCCGACGACGCGGAGCGGCTTCGCCAGTTCAAGGCGGAGTTCTTCAAGGCGCTCGCCCATCCGCTGCGCATCCGGATCCTCGAGCTGCTGACGAACGGGCCCATGAGCGTGACCCAGATCCAGGAAGCCACGGGGGTCCCGGCGTCGTCGGTGTCGCAGCAGCTGGCAGTCCTGCGTGGGCGGAACGTCCTCGCCACCGAGCGGCGCGGCACGACGATCATCTACAGCGCCCCGGATCCCGAGCTGTTCGAGCTGCTGGACGTGGCGCGGCGCATCGTCAACGCGCACCTGAGCGACACGATCGACCTGCTCCGCCTGGTCGAGGACGAGGGCACGACGGTCGGAGAGCCGCTCGCGGCCCTCCGACCGCGCTGAGCCGCACCGGCGGCGTCGAGGCCCCTCAGCAGATCCGGGGCAGCTGCTCCCCCACCAGCATGTCCACGATCCGCTCACTGCCCACGATCGTGCGAATCGTGACCATCCCCGGGTGGTCCGCGACGACCTCGCCGATCCGGGCCGCGTCCGCGCCCTCGGGCGTGGCACGCATCGCGGCCAGCACCGCGTCGGCCGAGGCGGCCGGCACGATCGCGACCAGCTTGCCCTCGTTGGCGACGTGGAGCGGGTCGAGGCCCAGGAACTCGCACGCGGCGCGGACGGGGCCCGGGATCGGGATGGCCGGCTCGTCGAGCACCATGCCCACCCGCGACGTGGCGGCGATCTCGTTGAGCGCCGACGACAGGCCGCCACGCGTGGGGTCGCGGAGCACCCGGACGTCCGGCTCCACGGCCAGGATCGCGGCGACCAGCCCGTTGAGCGACTGGGTGTCGGAGGCG
>CAYJOH010000143.1:0-6519 GCA_964371685.1 uncultured Anaerolineaceae bacterium | reverse complement strand
TCCGACGCACGACGACGACGCGATCCGCGTGGCCGAGCAGCCGATTCGCGTCGTTCTCGTGCCTGCGACGCACGACGGCGACCTTCGGCGCCGGATTCCGTGCGTCGGACGCACGACCTCCACTCCCCGGGCGCCCGCCGCGGCTCCTCCTCGGGCAGCCTCGCACGCGTGGCCCCGGAGGACCGGCGACGGGTTCGCCCGTCGACAGCAACCGCCGGCGCGGCGCACCATAGGCGCTCGCCGTCCCGGCCCCCGACCGCCTCACCGACGTCCCACACCATGCCCGACCTGCCCACCGACTCGCTCACGTTCCTGTTCAGCGACATCGAGGGGAGCACCCGCCTCGTCACCGAGCTGGGTGACGCCTACCAGGCGCTCCACGCGGACCACGGCCGCCTGCTCCGCGCCGCATGGACCACGTTCGGCGGGCGGGAGGTCGGGACCGAGGGTGACTCGTTCTTCGTCGTGTTCGCGAGTGCCCCGCTGGCCCTCCGGGCGGCTGCCGCGGCCCATCGCACGCTCGCATCGCACGCGTGGCCACCGGGTGCCGAGGTCCGGGTCCGGATCGGCGTCCACACGGGCCAGGCGATCCTCGTCGGCGGCGACTACCTCGGGCTCGACGTCAACCGCGCCGCCCGGGTCTGCGCCGCGGGTCACGGCGGCCAGACGCTGGTCTCCGAGGCGGCACACGACGCCGCGGCCGGCGCGCTCCCACCCGACCTCGCGCTGCGGGACCTCGGCCGCCATCGCCTGAAGGACGTCGGCGTGATGCGCCTGTGGCAGCTCGACGTGCCCGGGCTGCCGGCGACCTTCGCGCGGCTCCGCGCCCTGGACGAGCATCCGTCGAACGTGCCGGCCGGTCTCCCGGAGCTGCTCGGCCGGGCGACCGAGGTGGCCGAGGCCACTGCCCTCGTCCACGTCCAGCCGGTCGTGACGCTGACCGGCCCCGGCGGAATCGGCAAGAGCCGGATCGCCATCCGCGTCGCAGCGGACGCGGTCGCGGCGTTCCCGGACGGCGTGTCCTACGTCGACGCGGCCTCCCTCGATGCCGCAGACCGGGTCGCCGACCGCCTGCTCGAGGTCATCGAGCTGGACCCGGACCCCGGGCTGGCGCCCCGCGACGCGCTGATCCGCCTGCTGGGCGGGCGGTCGCTGCTGCTCCTGCTGGACAACGCGGACCGCGTGGCCGGCCTTGCCCGCCTGGTCGGCGACATCGTTCGTGCCTGTGCCGGCGTGCGCGTCCTCGCTACCAGCCGCTCGCCGCTGCGGATCGGCGCCGAGCGCGAGCTGCTGATCGGGCCGCTGGAGCCCGCGCCGGCCATGTCCCTGTTCCTGGCGCGAGCGCGGGAGATCCAGCCGGCATTCGAGCTGTCGGGCGCGGACGCCGCGGTCGTCGCCGACATCTGCGCCCGCCTCGACGGCCTGCCACTGGCGATCGAGCTGGCCGCCGCCCGCACGCGCGTCCTCCCGGTCGCCGCGCTGCGCGACCGGCTCGCCCGGCGCTTGCCGCTGCTTGCCGGTGGCGCCCGTGACGCCCCGGATCGGCAGCAGACCATGCGCGCGACGATTGCCTGGAGCTACGACCTGCTCGACGAACGGGAGCGAGCCCTCCTCGACCGCCTCGCCGTCTTCGAAGGGCCGTTCGACCTCGCCGCCGCCGAGGCGATGGCGAGCGGTGACGACGATCCGCTGGCCGTGCTCCAGTCGCTCGTCGAGCGCAGCCTGGTTGCCCGCGTCCGCGACGACGCCGACGAGGCAGAGCCGCTGTTCCGGCTCCTGGGCACGATCCGCGAGTTCGCCCTCGAGATGCTGGATGGGGGCGGCGGCGCCGAGGACGCCCGCGACCGGCACCTCCGCCACTGGCTCGGTTTCGTGCGCACCGAGCATGACCGCTCCGACCTCGACGACGTCGCGGTCGAGGCCCGCATCGAGCGGCACGAGGCGGACTACGCGGCCGCGCTCGAGCGCGCGCTCCCGGCTTCCGGCGAGCCGGCGATCGCGCCGCGGGCACGCCTCGGCCTCGCGCTTGCCGCCGCCCTCGGGCGGCACTGGTGGCTGCACGGGCACGTTCGTGACGGCGCGGCCTGGCTCGAGCGTGCGCTCGCGGCGACGGCGACGGCGACGTCGGGCACCGAGCGCCCGGAGCTGGCGGAAGCGATGTACTGGGCCGGCGTCCTCCATGAGGGTGCGGGCGACGACGAGCGTGCCCGCCAGCGCCTCGAGCAGGCACTCGAGCGGTACGAGGCGGCCGGGGACCGGCTGAGGCAGGCACGCGTGCTCAACAGCCTCGCGATCGTCGCGCGGTCGAGCGACGCCCTCGACACGGCGGAGTCTCTCCTCGCGCGAGCCCTGGCGATCCGCCGCGAGGTCGCCGACGAGCGGGGGCTCGCGACCACCCTCAACAACCTCGGGATCGTGGAGATCGATCGCGGTCGCTTCGGCGCCGCGCTGGAGGTCCTGTCCGAGGCGGTGGCGCTCGACCGGGCCGCGGGCTCGCGGACGGGCGCCGCGTACTCGCTGCTCGCGTACGGATCGGCGCTGCACGGCGTCGGCAGGGTCGAGGAGGCGGCCGAAGCGATCCGGTCATCGCTGGAGACGTTCGCCGAGCTCCGCGACTCCGAGGGTGTCGCGGACGCGATCGACGAGCTGGCGGAGATCGAGGCCGGCACGGATGCGCCCGAGACGGCGGTGCGCCTGTTCCTGACGGCCAGCGCCCTGCGCAACCACGCGGGCGTGCGGGTCCGGGCCGTGGACCGGCGCCGGCGCGAGCCTGTCGTGGAGGCGACCCGCCGGCGGGTGGCGCCCGCGATGCTCGCCCGGCTGACGGCCGAGAGCTCAGCCGCCGATCTCGACGCCGCAGTCGCCGTTGCGAGAGCTGTCGGGCTTGTATCAATGTGATATCATCCTGATGTCGCGCCGGATGAGCGCGTGCAGTCGCGCCGGAAGGCGCGGATGGAGCTTCGGGACGTCGATGAACAACGAGCGCATCGCCCGGTCGCTGCCGGGCATTCCTGCCCTGGTGATCCTGATCGCGGCCGGGATCGGCCTGATCGTGGCCTTCATCTGGTACCTCGCGGCGGTCCTCATCCCGGCCGGGGACAGCGCGGACGGCCTGACGCTGGCGCCGATGGGGCTGCTCATCCTGGCCGGCATCCTGGTCGGCATCGGGTTCGCCGGCCTCACCCCCGTCAACCCCAACGAGGCCCGGGCGCTCGTGCTGTTCGGCCACTACGCCGGATCCGTGCGCCAGCAGGGCCTCCACTGGGTCAACCCGTTCACCCTCCGGCCGAGGATCTCGGTCCGGGTGCGCAACTTCGAGACCTCCAAGCTCAAGGTCAACGACCACGACGGCAACCCGATCGAGATCGCGGCGGTCGTGGTGTGGAAGGTGACCGACACGGCCGAGGCCCTGTTCGAGGTCGACGACTACGAGAACTTCGTCCACGTCCAGGCCGAGTCCGCGCTGCGGAACCTCGCGACCACGCACCCGTACGACTCGCACAACGAGGGCGACGTCGCCCTGCGCGCGAACCAGGTGGAGATCGCCGACCAGCTGCGGGGCGAGATCCAGGATCGGCTGCAGAAGGCCGGCGTGACGGTCATCGAAGCGCGGATCAGCCACCTCGCCTACGCGCCCGAGATCGCCAACGCGATGCTCCGCCGCCAGCAGGCGAACGCGGTCATCGCGGCCCGCACCCGGATCGTGGAGGGCGCGGTGAGCATGGTCGAGATGGCGCTCGACCAGCTGTCCGCCAAGCAGATCGTGAACCTCGACGAGGAGCGCAAGGCCCAGATGGTCAGCAACCTGCTGGTCGTCCTGTGCTCCGAGCACGAGACGCAGCCGGTGGTCAACACCGGGTCCCTGTACCAGTAGGCCGGGTCGTGCGGATCAGCGCGCGGGCGCGGGCTTGACCGGAACCATGGCCGAGCGGAAGTCGTTCCTCCTCCGCCTCGACCCAGAGACGTTCGCGGCCCTCCAGCGCTGGGCCGCGGACGACCTGCGGTCCGTCAACGGCCAGGTGGAGTTCCTCCTCCGCCGCGCCCTGGCCGACGCGGGCCGCAGCCCGGAGCGCCGGGGTTCGACCGCAGGCCGCCCGGCGCCGGAGCGGTAGCGGCGCCGGTCAGGCCGCCGCGAGCGCCGTCATCAGGCGAGCGCGGCGCCGATGGCGTGGACGTCGGTCCCGCCGAGCACCAGGCCGCCGTCCGCGGACTGGTACAGCAGGTCGATGTTGAGGCCCGCGTCCGCGACCCGGCGGAACAGCTTCGCGCCCGCGCCCGGCGTGTTCGCGACCGGCACGACGACCACCGGCCGCTCGGCCTGGATCTCGAACCCGGCATCGATCAGGGCCCGGCGCGCCCGCTCCGGGTCGCTGACCAGGACGTGGAACACGCCCTGGCCGGTCTCGCAGACGTAGCCGCAGGCACCGTCGATGTTCGCCCCCGCCCGCGCCAGCGCATCGCTTGCCTCCGCGAGCGTCCCCGGCCGGTTGACGAGGCGAATGGTCAGGTCGGTCGCCATGGCGCACCTCCGTTGTGTCGCCGCCATTGTCCACTCCCGCGGGGCGCTCGGACAGTGGCGAGAGGGGCGAGAATCAGTGCGTGAAGGCAACGACGGATCCTCGCGCCAGGCGCACCGCACTGCCCCACGTCCTGCAGCCCGGCCGCGTGCCGATCCTGTCCTGGGCCCCGGGGCTGGAGGCGACCGCGCTGGAGCAGGCGACGAACCTGTCCAACCTCCCGTTCGCGATCGACCACGTGGCGCTGATGCCGGACGCACACGCCGGGTACGGGATGCCGATCGGCGGCGTGCTGTTCGCGGACCGGGCGGTGGTGCCGTACGCGATCGGCGTGGACATCGGCTGCGGCGTGGCCCTCGTGGAGACGGACCTCACCGTCGAGACGCTGCGGCCGGCGGAGCTCGCGCGGGTGCTGGAGGCCATCGCGGCGGGCGTGCCGGTGGGGATGCGTCACCAGCCCCGGCCGGTGAACCGGGCGAGGGCCGAGGAGGAGATCGGGCTGCCGCTGCCGACGTCGATCGAGGATGCGTGGTTTGCCCGCGCGGTGGACTCGCTCGGGACGCTGGGCTCCGGCAACCATTTCCTGGAGCTGCAGCGGGACGAGGGGGGTCGGGTGGTCGTGATGCTCCACTCGGGCTCGCGCAGCCTGGGCAAGCAGATCTGCGACGCGTACCAGCGCCGGGCACTCGCCCACTGCACCCGCGAGCGGCTGCCGCTCCCCCACCCGGAGCTGGCCTACCTCCCCGACGACACCGATGACCACCACGGCTACTGGGCCGCGATGACGTTCGCGCTCCGGTTCGCCGAGGTCAACCGGTCGCGGATGCTGGACGTGGTCGAGCGCGCGTTCGCGACCCACACGCGGGCCGGGCGGCTCGAGCGCGTTGTCGACGTCCACCACAACTTCGCGGCGATCGAGTCGCACCTCGGCGTGACCGGCATCGTGATCCGCAAGGGTGCCGTCCGGGCGGCCGCCGGCGAGACCGTCCTGATCCCAGGTTCGATGGGCACGGCGTCGTACGTCGCGGAGGGCCTGGGCAACGCGGATGCCTTCCAGACCTGCCAGCACGGGGCCGGGCGTGCGATGAGCCGGCACGCGGCCCGGCGCGCCAAGACGTCCGAGGAGGTGTACGCGGAGATGTCGCGCCTGGGGGTCGCGCTGCACTCCGGGGACCCGCGGGCCGTGGCCGAGGAGGCCGCGTTCGCGTACAAGGACATCGAGGCCGTGATGGCGGCGTCCGCGTCGCTCGTGCGGCCCCTCCGGCGGCTGACGCCGCTGGGCGTCGTGAAGGGGTAGCGGTGGGGTAGGCGCGTCAGGCGGGGCAGGCGCGTCAGGCGGGGCGGCGGAGCTCCACCCGCGACACGATCGTGAACGGCCCCAGGCCGCGCATCCGGGACGTGCGGGGCTCGACGAACGCCGCCGATGCGCCGCGGATCCCCGACGAGCCGGTCTCCAGGTGACCCCACCCGGGCGGCAGGTCGAAGACGAGCGCCGTCGCCCCCGGGCGCAGCACGCGCCGGATCTCGCCGAAGCCCGCCTCCGCGTCCGGCCAGTGATGGGCGGAGAACGAGCTGACGACGAGGTCGAAGGCGGCGTCGGCGAAGGGGAGGGCGGCGACATCGCCCTCGACGAGGTTCGCCCGGTCGTCGAGGCCGCCGCGGCGCAGGCGCGCGCGGGCGGCCGCCAGCATCGCGGGGTCGATGTCGAGCCCGGTCCAGCGCAGGTCGGGGACCAGCGTCAGCAGCCGCTCCGCGAGGTGGCCGGGCCCGGGACCGACCTCCAGCACGGACGGGGAACCCGTGCCGCCGAGCGTCGCCGCGCTGTCGGCCGCGATGTCGTCGTAGTAGCCGCCAAGGAGCAGGCCCGCCGCGGCGTCGTAGAAGCCCGCGCCTGGCGAGGACGAGGTGCGGAACGAGCGCACGACGCGCTCGATCGCCGGTCGCGCCGCGAGCGCGGCCAGCGCTCCGCCGAGGGCGACGACGACGATGACCGGGATCCTGA
>CAYJOH010000142.1:4796-6521 GCA_964371685.1 uncultured Anaerolineaceae bacterium | reverse complement strand
GGCTACGCGCAGGAGCTGTTCCGCAACATGGGCGGGTTCAGCAACTTCGCGATCAGCTTCTCGATCATCTCGATCCTGACCGGCGCGGTCATCCTGTACGACTACGGCCTGGCCTGGGCGGGCACCGCCGCGGTCGTCATGGGGTGGCCGCTGGTCACCGTGTTCGTGCTCACGATCGCCGCCTCCATGTCGGAGATCGCGTCCGCCTACCCCACCGCGGGGGGCCTGTACTACTGGGCCTCCAAGATGAGGAACAAGGACTGGGGCTGGTGGACCGCCTGGTTCAACCTGATCGGCCAGTTCGCGATCGTCGCCGGCATCAACTACGCGGCCGCCGCGTTCCTCAACGGCACGATCATCAACCGGGTGATCGGCACGGACTTCAACACGACCGAGATCATCCCCGGGATCCTCAACGGCCAGCTGGTCACGATGGGCGTGCTGATGCTCGTCCAGCTGGCGATGAACATCGCGGGCATCAACCTGGTCGCCATCCTCAACCAGGTCAGCGTGTGGTGGCACATCGTCATCGTGGCGGCCGTGGTCGTGCTGGTCCTGGTGACCGGCAAGCCCAACGAGTCCGGGCTGACCCTGGGCGCGATACAGCCGCTCGACACCGGGGGCAGCTGGTAAAACAACATCGGGTTCATCCACCTGACCTACGGGCCGGCAATCAGCTATCCAGTCGTCCTCGCATTCTTCTTCTCGCTGCTCCAGGCGAACTGGACGTACACGGGATACGACGCCTCCGCGCACGTGGCGGAGGAGACGGTCGGCGCGCGGATGGCATCGGCGTGGGGCATCTTCCTGTCCGTCGCCGTGTCCGCGGTCGTCGGCTTCCTGTTCCTGATGGCCCTCACGCTCCACCTGCCCGACCTGAGCACCCTGTTCCCGGCCGATCTCGCCAACGCGGACGCCACCGGGTACAGCCAGTACTACTTCGGCGGCGGGGTCGCCGTGATCGAGATCCTCAACTACAACCTCGGCCAGCTGGGCGACGTCCTGTCGGCCGGCATCGCGATCGCGATGGCGTTCTGCGGCCTGTCGTCGGTCGCGTCCGCCGGCCGGATGCTGTACGCCTTCAGCCGAGACGACGGCGTCCCCGCCAGCGGCTGGCTCAAGAAGGTCTCGCATCGATACCGCACGCCGGCCAACGCCCTGATCGGCATGGTCGTCGTGAGCTGGCTGTTCACGGTGGCGGCGTTCATCGTCGGCACCGGCACGGCGATCGTCATCATCACCGCGATCAGCACGATCTTCCTGTACGCCGCGTACGGGATCTGCATCTACCTCGGGGCGACGACCGCCGAGTGGCGGGCGCTCCGCGTGTGGAGCCTCGGCCGGTGGTCGAAGCCGGTCGCGTGGATCGCGGTGTTCTGGGTCATCGTGCTGATGGTCCTGTTCAGCTTCCCGACCAGCGGCAACATCTCGTGGCCGTTCATGATCGGGACGGTCGTGCTGCTGGTCGTCTACTACTTCGCCTGGGCGAAGCGCCGGTTCGCCGGCCCGCGGGTCATGGGCGCGGAGGCCGAGCTCACCGAGCTCGAGAAGGAGTTCGAGCACGCCGCAGCGGACCTCTCGGGAGCGTAGGCGGCGGCCCCGACCGGCAGGTCGAGCCAACCGAACCACCGAGGGTCGGCCCGTACCCCGCCCCCCCGCCCCGCCCCCGGCCCCGGGCCCCCCGGGCCCACAAACAAAGCGGAAACCACAAGGCCCCACCGATGG
>CAYJOH010000142.1:0-4786 GCA_964371685.1 uncultured Anaerolineaceae bacterium | reverse complement strand
GGGCCGTGCAGTTCACGCCAACCTAACACCGAGGGGGGGCGGGTCCCCGGCCGGCCCTCCGCGTCCCCGGCCCGGGACCCCGGCGGTCCCTCATCCATCGCTGACACCAGAGGACGACACGGATGGCCAAGCAGAGCGCCCACCACCGAGGCCACGCGCCGCAGCACAAGCACCCTCGGCTCGAGGAGCTCGAGGGCCAGGTGCGCGGCGGCGAGGTGGACACGCTGATCGTCGCCATCACCGACATGCAGGGCCGCCTGGTCGGCAAGCGCGTCCAGGCCCAGGCGTTCCTCAACGGGGTCATCGACCACGGCGCCCACTTCTGCACCTACCTGCTGGGCACCGACATGGAGATGAACACGCCCGACGGGTTCGCTCTCATGAACTGGGAGACGGGGTACGGCGACTGGATCGCGCAGCCCGTGTGGGACAGCCTGCGGGTCCTGCCCTGGCTGGAGAGGACCGCGCTCGTGCTCGCGGACGCGACCGACGAGGAGTCGGGCGACGAGATCCCGGTCAGCCCCCGGACGATCCTCAAGCGCCAGGTCGAGCGGGCCGCCTCGATGGGGCTCGCGGTCAAGGCGGGCTCCGAGCTCGAGTACTACGTGCTCAAGGATTCGTGGGACAGCCTCGCCGAGCGGGGCTGGCCGGTCCCCAAGCCGTTCGGCTACTACAACGAGGACTACCACCTGCTCCAGGCGACGAAGGCAGAGCCGCTCCACCGGCTGCTGCGCAACCTCATGACCGAGGCGCGGATCCCGATCGAGTTTTCCAAGGGCGAGGCTGCGCCGGGCCAGCACGAGGTCAACATCCGCTACGACCACGTGCTCGAGTCCGCCGACCGGACCGTGATCTTCAAGCACGGCGCGAAGGAGATCGCGTACCTCAACGGCTGGGGCATCACGTTCATGGCCAAGCCGGACCACCGCTGGACCGGCTCGTCGGGCCACCTGCACATGAGCATCTGGGGCATCGACGACGACCGGCCGCTGATGCACGCCGGCCCCGGCGAGCCGACGGGACCGTACGGGCTGTCGGAGCGGGGGGCGCAGTTCGTGGCCGGGATGATGGCCCTGTCCCGCGAGCTGTCGCCGTTCGTGGCGCCGTTCGTCAACAGCTACAAGCGGTTCGCGGCCCTGTCGTGGGCGCCGGTCAACGTCGTGTGGGGCCGCGACAACCGGACGACGGGCTTCCGGCTGGTGGGCCACGGCGCCGGGCTGCACGTCGAGAACCGGTTCCCGGGCGGCGACATGAACGCGTACCTGACCTACGCGGCGATGATCGGCGCCGGGCTGTACGGCATCGAGCACAAGCTGGAGCTGCCGCCCGAGTACAAGGGCAACGGCTATGTCGCCACCGGCGTGCCGCGGATGCCGCGCGCGCTGTGGGAGGCGATCGGCGAGCTGGAGCGCTCCGACGCCGCGCGCGAGATCTTCGGCGAGGCCGTGGTCGCGCACTACCTCAACGCGGCGCGGGTCGAGCAGGACCAGTACGACGCCGTGGTCCACAACTGGGACCGCGAGCGGTACCTCGAGCGGGGCTGAGGCAGGCTGATCCGCCACCAGACCGCCGACCACCGGCCCGTCCCCTGCGGGCCGGTTCGTCCTACGCTCTGTGACGATGCGTGACGAGCGGCCGGAGAAGGAGCGCTACCAGCACGCGAGCCTGTGGGAGCAGGCCCGCGACGAGCTGCTGAACCTGTGGCACCAGCCGAAGGTGCTGCTGGTCATCGGGCTCATCGTGGGCGGCTGGCTCGTGCTCCAGCTGACCACGCCCGCGGTCGTCAAGCTCGAGGAGCTGGCGGTCGGCGACTGTATCTACGTCCCCACGTCCAGCAGCGGCGAGGTCGACGCCATCCGGCCGATCGGCTCGGGCATCGACGTGGTGGCCGGCCTGTACCGGGCCGGGGCCGAGCAGGCGCCGTGCGACGGGTCGCACGGCCACGAGGTGGCGGCGGTGTTCCTGCTCGAGGAGCCAGCCGGCGCGTCGTTCCCGGGCGCGACGGCGCTCGAGCAGCGGCAGCGGCCGGTGTGCGAGGCGGCCTTCCAGACGTTCGTCGGGCGTCCGATGGCCGGCTCCGCGCTCCAGGTGACGCTGGCCGTGCCCGGCGAGACGGCCTGGGACGACGGGCGGCGAGCCGGCGCCTGCCTGGTCAACAACGCGGACGGGTCGTTCCTGTCCGGCCGGGCGGCCGGCAGCCGGCGCTAGCGGACGGCGGCGGCGGGATCCGTCGCCGGCGGACGGCGAAGACGGAGCCCGAGCCTCAGGCCGGCGTAGACGGGAACCCGCGCCTCAGGCCGGCGTCGGCGCGATGGTCCGCCCGGGCTCGCCCGCGGACACCGGCGGGAACGCCAGCTTCGCCAGGTCGAGCGGCTTCGCGTCGAGCGCCGGACCGGGCCGGTGGAGCAGGTAGCCCTGGGCGGCCTCGAACCCGAGCTCGATCACGGCCAGCAGCTGGTCCGGGGTCTCGACGCCCTCGGCCACGATCGTCTGCCCGCGCTGGCGGGCGAGCTCCCGGAGCGCGCGGAGGACGGCCTCGGCGGGGTCGTCGGCGGCCCCGGCCTGGACCAGCGACAGGTCGATCTTGATGATGTCGAACTGGAGCTCCCGGAGCAGGCGCAGGCCGGCGTTGCCGGCGCCCACGTCGTCCGCGGCGATCCGGACGCCGTGGCTGCGCAGCAGGTCGAGCGACGCGCGCAGCCGGGACAG
This sequence comes from uncultured Anaerolineaceae bacterium, assembly GCA_964371685.1. Classification (GTDB taxonomy): domain Bacteria; phylum Chloroflexota; class Limnocylindria; order Limnocylindrales; family CSP1-4; genus CAIXZV01. Next base: position 2,077 of record CAYJOH010000142.1, on the reverse strand, counting down.
GTCCTCCACGGCCTCGCGCTCGGTGAGCTCGAGCACGATGCGCGATGCGTCGATGTCGCGCCGCCGGGCCATCGCGAGCAGCTCGCGCGGCTTGAAGGCGTCAGACTCGAGCGACCGCGGCGACAGGTTGACCGAGAGGTAGTGGGCGGGATCCAGGTTCCGCGCGCCGGCCAGGACCGCGTCCAGGCTGGCCATGTCCAACTCGACCGTGTGGCCGGTGGCCTCGGCGGCGACGAACAGGGCGCTGGCGTTCGCGAACCCGGCGTCTGCCCGCGGCCGGACCAGGCCCTCGTAGCCCAGGACCCGGCCGGTCTTCATCGAGTAGATCGGCTGGAACACGGGGGTGAGCAGCCGGTCTGACGCCACGCGCGCCACCGCGGCGGCGAGCTCGTCCAGCGGCCGCCAGTCGTCGGCGATGCCGTGCCGGGCGGGGTCGAAGGCCTGGACGTCCGTCCGCCCGTGACGCTTGCCCCACGCGAGGGCCGCCTCCGCCTGGTGGACGAGCTGCTTGCGGTCGTGCGCGAGGCCGGGCAGCGCCGACACGCCGATCGTGAGCGAGAACGGGGCGACCCCGTACGTGCCGGAGCCGCCGCTGAGCGCGTCGGACAGGATCCGCCAGGCGATCGCGACGGCCTCGTCCGCCCCGCAGTCCGGGAGCAGCACGGCGAACTCGTCGCCGCCGATCCGGTAGCCGCGGTCGGACCGTCGGAGCTTGGATCCGATGACCCGGGCCGTGGCCTGCAGGAGCTCGTCACCCGCCCCGTGGCCCCGCGTCGAGTTGACGGTCTTGAGGTCGTCGACATCCACGATCAGCAGCGCCAGCGACCGGTCCTCGCCGCGCGCCTCGGTCACCTGGACCTCCAGGTCCTCCTGGAACGCCCGGTGGTTGAGGAGGCCAGTGAGTCCGTCGCGCAGGGCATCGACCCGGACCCGGTCGTAGGCCTCGCGCAGGTCGTCCCGCTCCTCGTCAAGGCGCGCGAGCTGGCCCAGGATCCGGCGCACGATCACGGCCGACAGGGCGAGGAACGCCACGCCCACCGACAGCCACAGCACGTTGGCGGGCGAGAGCTGGCCGCCGGTCGCCCACACGACGGGGATCGCGGACGCGACCCCCAGGACCGCGAGCGCGAGGTACCAGCGCACGATGGTCGTGCGCAGTCCGCGGGTGCTGGAGTCACGCGATTCACGCATCGCCCGGGGCCGTCCACCTCGATGGTCAGCGATCGCCGGATCGCATCGGCTGTTGTACGCCTGCACCGCCCTTGTTGGCCCCGGTACGGATGTACCCCCTGCGGGCGTCGGCGTCGTCGGACGGGCCCGCACCCGCTGGCCGACCGCGACGCGCGCGCCCGGTACGGCTAGTCTGGTCGCCACACCCCAACCCGGGCACCACGGAGCCAGCGATGCGACTCGACGGCAAGGTCTCGATCATCACCGGCGGCGGCAGCGGCATGGGTCGAACCGCGGCGGAGCTGTTCGCGAAGGAGGGGTCGCGGGTAGTCGTAGCCGACATCAGCGAGGCGGCCGGGGAGGAGACCGTAGCCCGGGTGGTAACCGCCGGCGGCCAGGCCACCTTCGTGCGGGCCGACGTCTCGTCCGAGGACGACGCCCGGGCCATGGTCCGCCACGCGGTCTCGACCTACGGCCGCGTGGACGCCCTGTACAACAACGCGGGGATCATGCCCGAGGCGGACCACTCGGTCATCGACACCGACGTGGACACCTGGGACCGGGTCATGGCCGTCAACGTGCGGGGCGTGTTCCTGGGCTGCAAGTACGCGATCCCGCAGATGCTCGAGCAGGGGTCGGGCTCGATCATCAACATCGCCAGCTTCGTCGCCATCCTGGGCTGCTCCGTGCCGCAGGACGCGTACACGGCCTCCAAGGGGGCCGTCCTCGCGCTGACCCGCTCCCTGGCCGTGCAGTTCGCGGGTCGCGGCGTCCGCTCCAACGCGATCAGCCCCGGGCCGATCGAGACCCCGCTGCTCATGGACTGGCTGCTCAAGGACGAGGCTGCCAAGCAGCTCCGGCTCGCCCGCAACCCGACCGGCCGGTTCGGCAAGCCCGAGGAGATCGT
>CAYJOH010000141.1:0-6524 GCA_964371685.1 uncultured Anaerolineaceae bacterium | reverse complement strand
TGTGCGCCGCAGTTCGCGCTGTGGAGCTTCGTGGACCTCGGCTACCTGACCTACGACGCCGACCGGATCGTGGCCAAGGATCGGATCGGCGAGATCGCGCCCGACAAGCTCGTCATCTGCACCACCGGCTCCCAGGGCGAGCCGATGGCCGGCCTCGCCCGGATGGCCAACCGCGACCACCGGTTCGTGGAGATCCAGCCCGGGGACACGGTCATCGTGTCCGCCAGCCCCATCCCCGGCAACGAGGAATACGTCGCCCGCACCATTGACAACCTGTTCAAGGCGGGTGCGAACGTGTACTACCACACGATCAAGCGCGCGCACGTGTCCGGTCACGCCAGCCAGGAGGAGCTCAAGCTCATGCTCGGGCTCACCAAGCCGGCGTACTTCATCCCGATGCACGGCGAGTTCCGGATGCAGGTCCAGCACGGCCGCCTGGCCATCGAGACCGGGGTGAAGCCCGAGAACGTGTTCATCATCGAGAACGGCACCCCGATCGAGATCTTCGCCGACGGCAGCGCCCGGCGGGGCCAGCCCGTGTCCGCGGGGTACGTGTTCGTGGACGGCCTGTCCGTGGGCGAGGTGGGCGACGTCGTGCTCCGCGACCGACGCGCGCTGGCCAACGACGGGATGTTCATGGTCGTGGTCCAGGTGGACAAGCAGACGGGGCAGGTCGTGGGGCGGCCGGAGATCATCACCCGCGGCTTCGTCCACGGCCAGGAGGAGAGCCGCATCCTGGACGAGGCCTCCCGGCGGATCGTCGACGCGCTCCAGCAGCCCGGTGACCGGATCTCGGAGATCGCGCTGCTCAAGGAGCAGGTCAAGGACGGCGTGTCGCGCTTCCTGTACGAGCAGACGAAGCGGCGGCCGATGGTCTTCCCGGTCGTGGTGGAGGTCTAGCGTGGCGACGCGCCGGCGCACGACGCGCTCGACGACCACCCGCCGCGCCCGGTCCGGCGCGCACCGCAGCCGGGGCTTCCCGCTGCCGCACCTCGGGCTGTCACCGGCCGTCGTGCGGTCGCTGGTCGGCCTGGCGCTCCTCGTGCTCGGCGCGGTGCTGCTCATCGCGATCGCGCTGCAGGGCCAGGGAAAGCTCACCGACGCCGTGCGCGACCTCGTGGTCCCGTTCTTCGGGGCCGGCAGGTTCCTCCTCCCGGTGGTGCTCCTGGTCGCAGGGTGGTACGTGGAGTGGGGTCCGGGCAAGGAGGTCGGCGCGCCGTGGGGCAGGACCCTGCTCGGCATCGCCGCCGCGTACGCCGGGTTCCTCGGCATGATCCAGGTCGTCGCGTTCTCCGGTCCGTTCACGGGGGGGCGGATCGGACGGGCCCTGGCGGGCGTGCTCGAGCCCGCGCTGACGACGCCCGGGGCATTCGTGATCCTGCTGGCGCTGTTCCTGGCCGGGCTGCTGATCGCGCTCGACATGCCGCTCCGGGCCATGCTCGGCCCGATCGTCCACGCGGGTCGCGCAGCGTCGGCGTCGCTCCAGGATCGGACGGTTCGGGCGAACGGGTCCGGGGCCTCCAACGGTACCGGTCGCGGCAACGGCAAGGCGCCCGCCCCGACGCCGGTCATGGCCGAGGGCGGCCGGCGGGGCCGCGCAGGACGTGTCTCCGCGACCGACTCGCCGGGCCAGGTGGGCGTGTGGGGGCGCGAGCCCGCCGACGACGGGGTGCCGTTCGGGATGCAGTCGCCGGCGCCGACATGGGCGCCGAGCGCCCCGCGGCGCGCGCCGGGGGCGGTGGGGGCGGGGGCCGCGGCCGCGCTCCGGCCGTCGCCCGCGCCGGCACGGACGCTGGTGCGCGATCCCGACGACGTCACGGACGCCGCCGACTCGCCCCCGACGCGCCTCCAGGTCGAGTGGACGCTGCCGGGTCACGACCTGCTGGACGCCGGCGAGACGCCGACCCCGGCCGCGGGCGCCAACCAGGACGCGATCCACGCCTGGAACGAGGCGCGGATCGTCGAGAAGCTCGCCAGCTTCGACATCGACGCCCGGATCGTGGCCCGCAACGCCGGCCCGGTCGTGACCCAGTACGAGGTGCAGCCCGCCCCGCACATCAAGGTCAGCCGGATCGAGGCGCTGTCGGATGACCTGGCGATGGCCCTCGCCGCGCGCACCATCCGGATCGAGGCGCCGATCCCGGGCAAGAGCGCCGTGGGCATCGAGATCCCCAACAAGGAGTTCAACGTCGTCGCGCTCCGGCGGATCCTCGACGAGGTGGACTTCGCAGGCTCCGGCTCGCGGCTGACGTTCGCCCTGGGCCGCGACGTGGCCGGCAAGGCGATGGCCGTCGATCTCGCGCGGATGCCGCACCTGCTGATCGCGGGCGCCACCGGCTCCGGCAAGAGCGTCATGGTCAACGCGCTGATCACGAGCCTGCTGTGCAACGCCACGCCGGACGACACCCGGATGATCCTCATGGACCTCAAGCGGGTGGAGCTCGCCGGCTACAACGGCCTGCCGCACCTCCTGGTCCCGGTGATCACGGAGCCCGAGCGCGCGAAGGCGGCCCTCAAGTGGGCGGTCAACGAGATGGAGGCCCGCTACCGCCGGTTCGCCGGCGCCACGGCCCGGAACATCAAGGCGTTCAACGAGACCCGGGTGGACCCGGCGGACCGGCTGCCCTACATCGTGATCGTCGTGGACGAGCTCGCGGACCTGATGATGCGCGAGGGCAAGAACGTCGAGGACCCGATCGTCCGCCTGGCCCAGAAGGCGCGCGCGACGGGCATCCACATGGTCCTCGCCACGCAGCGTCCCTCGGTCAACGTGGTCACCGGCCTGATCAAGGCCAACTTCCCCAGCCGGATCGCGTTCGCGATGGCCTCCCAGATCGATTCGCGGACGATCCTCGACACGCCCGGCGCGGAGGACCTGATCGGCCGCGGCGACATGCTCTACCAGCCGTCCGACCTGCCCCGGCCGATGCGCCTGCAGGGCGTGTTCGTCTCCGATCCCGAGATCGGCCGCGTCACCCAGCACTGGCGCGACCAGATCGACGACCCGCGCTACGACCTCTCGATCGTCGAGTCCGACGACGAGTCGACGGGCACGGTGAACGACCTGGCCGATGAGGACGCCGACCGCCTGCTGCCGGATGCCGTTTCGGTCATCCGGGAGTACGATCGTGCTTCGGCGTCGCTGCTCCAGCGGCGCCTGCGGATCGGCTACGCGAGGGCGGCCCGGATCATCGACCAGCTCGAGGCGCGAGGCTACGTCGGCGCGTTCGACGGTTCGAACGCCCGGGTCGTCCTGCGCCGTGAGGACGGACCGGGGGCGATGGACGACGAGGACGAGGCATGACGGCGCGAGACGAGGTCCGACGGGCCCGAGTGGACGCGCGCGCCGACGCGGGTCGCAGTTTCGCCGAGCAGGAGCCCGATCTCCCGGAGCGGCTGCTCGCCGCTCGCGAGCGCAAGGGCGTGGATCTCTACCGCGCGGAGCGCGACACGAAGATCCGCGCCCGCTACCTCGCCGCGCTGGAGCGGGGCGAGTACCGGGAGCTGCCCGGTGCCGTGTACACGAAGGGGTTCCTGCGCAACTACGCGCTGTACCTCGGGCTGGACCCCGAGGACGTCATCCGCCAGTGGAAGCGCGAGCGGGGCGACGCGGCGATCCCGGCCGAGCCCGTGCTCGCGGTGCCCAAGCCGCTGGCCGCCCCGCGGCAGGGCCTCACGTTCTCGCCCGTGATCATCGTCGCGGCGCTGCTCACGGTCCTGATCGGCGTGTTCGCCGTGTACATCGGGATCCAGCTCGTCCGCTTCGCGAAGCCGCCCACGCTCGCGGTGACCAACCCCGCCCAGGCCGTCATCGACGTCGCCGAGGATACGACCACGTACACCCTGCGCGGCACTTCCATCCCGGGGGCCACGATCACGATCACCGTGCCGGGCCGGGACCAGCCGTACCGCGTGTCCGCGGACGCCGAGGGCCGGTGGACCGCGGAGGTGGAGCTGCGGCGGGGCCGCAACCAGTTCGACGTCACCGCCCTCGACCCCGACACCGGCAAGACCGCCGAGACGCCCGCGCGGGTGTTCATCACGGTGCCGTTCCTGGTGATCGAGGCGCCCACGCTCAACGTGGACTCGCCGGCCGAGGGCGCCCAGTTCGAGAACGGCGCCATCCCGGTCAAGGGCAGCACGACCAACGCGACGACCGTGGCCGTGTCCGCGAACTGGACGGGTCCCGCGGACGGCCAGCCGGTGGCCGCGCCGTCGCCCGCGCCGTCCGCGTCGCCCGCCGGTCCGGTGATCGGGCCGGTCACCGTTGACGTGGCCGACGACGGGTCGTTCGAGACGCCGCTGGACCTGTCCGCCGGGCGCTGGGAGATCGTCGTGACCGCCACGTCCACGGAGGGCAAGGCCGTCACCCTGACCCGCAACGTGTCGATCAAGTACCAGGGCGTCAACCTCGTGATCACGGTCAAGGGAGCGCGGGCCTGGCTCAAGGTCTGGGTGGATGGCAAGGTGTCCACCGTGACCGGGACGGCCGGCACGGTCTACCAGCCGGGCAAGGTGCTGACCTTCACGGCCAAGCACTCGATCGAGGTCCGGACCGGCAAGTCCAGCGCGACGTACTTCACGCTCAACGGGACGAACCTCGGGCGCCTGTCGGACAAGGGCAACCCTGAGACATGGCTGTTCGAGCCACCGGCCGATCCCGTGAAGACCAACCGAACCTGACCGTGGCCGGCGAACCGCTGGTCGAGCTCGCCGCGACGCTCCAGGCCGCGTGCATCGCACGGGGCCTCACGGTGGCCACGGCCGAATCGTGCACGGGCGGCCTCGTGGCCCACCTGCTGACCGAGGTGCCGGGCTCGTCCGCCTACCTGCGCGGCGGGATCGTGGCCTACGCCGACGAGGTCAAGCGGGCACTGCTGGACGTCCCGGTCGCGGTGCTGGCCGCGCACGGCGCCGTCTCCGCCCAGGTGGCGGTCGCGATGGCCGAGGGCGTCCGGGCACGCCTGGGGACGGACCTTGCGGTGGCGGTGACGGGCGTCGCAGGCCCGGACGGCGGCAGCGAGTCCAAGCCCGTCGGCCTCGTCTACGTGGCGGCGGCGGGCGGTGGATCCACGGCGGTCCAGCGGTTCCTGTGGGCCGGCGACCGGTCGGCCAACAAGCGCGACAGCGCGCGTGCGGCGCTCGAGATGCTGCTGGAGCGCGCGGCGACCGCGGGGGAGGCCCGCCCGGCAGGCGGTGCCGCCGGGGCGTCGGGGTGACGGTCCGCGGCGCGGCGGTCGTGGGTGCCGGCCTCGCGCCCGCAAGGCCCGCCAGGCCGATCCGCCACGACGAGCGGATCCACGTCGTCGGCGCCGCGGGTGCGGGGGCCTCCGCCGCGGGGCTGCTCGCGTCGTGGGGCGGGGGCGCGGGGGGTGGGTGGGGCCCCGGCGGGCCCAGCCAGTACTCGCCGGCCCTCGACGCCGCGGGCATCGCCGTCGCCCCGGGCCACGATGCTGCACACGTGCGTCGCGTGCCTCCGCCCACGAGGCTCGCCGTGACCAAGGCGCTGACGGCCATCGACCCCGACAACGCGGAGCTCGCGGCGGCGCGGTCGGCGGGGATCCCGCTCGAGCCATGGCAGCAGCTCGTCGCCGATGCCGCGGCCGGCCGGACGCTGGTCGCCGTCGCCGGGACCCATGGCAAGAGCACGACCTCCGGCTGGCTGGTGCACGTGCTGGCGGCCGCCGGAGCGGACCCCGGCGCCTTCGTCGGTGCGCTCCTGCCGGCGAAGCTCACGGGGATCGGGCTGCCGGCGACCGCGCGCCGGGGCGCCGGGGCGCCGTTCGTCGTGGAGGCGGACGAGTACGCCGGCAACTTCGACCCCTATCGCCCGGCCGTGATCGTGCTGACCTCCGCGGAGTGGGATCACCCCGACGTGTTCGAGGACCGGGCGGCCGTCTTGGCGGCGTTCGAGGCGTGGATCCGGCGGGCCGGGGAGGTGCGCGGGCCGGGCGGAACGGCGCCCGTCCTGGTCGCCAACGTCGCCGACGAGGGCGTCGCCGAGCTCGCCGCGCGCCTGTCGGACTGGCCGGGGCACCTGGTGGCGACCGCGCTCGCGGATGTCCCGCCGCAGCGGGCGGGCGGGTACGCACGCGGGATCGCGGAGCGGTTCCGGACGGCGGCCGGGCCAGCCGCCGCGCTCCTGGGCCGGATCACGGACGCCCGGCCGGACGCCACGGTGCTCGAGATCGCGGGCCTCGACCCGCTGTCCGGCCCGCTGCCCGTCCGCCTGGCCACGGCCGGGCGTCATAACGCCGCCAACGCGCTCGGCGTCGCCGGCGCGGCGACCGCGGTCGGGATCGGGGCGGCCGCGATCGCGGCGGGCCTGGCCGGGTTCGCGGGGGTCGGCCGCCGCCTGGAGCGCAAGGGCGAGGCGGGCGGCGTGGTGGTCTACGACGACTACGGCCACCACCCCACGGCGATCCGCGAGACGCTCGCCGCCGTTCGCCAGCGCGAGCCCGGCCGCCGGGTGTGGGCCGTGTATGAGCCACTCACGTTCCATCGGACCGCGGCGCTGCTGGACC
>CAYJOH010000140.1:3214-6566 GCA_964371685.1 uncultured Anaerolineaceae bacterium | reverse complement strand
GTGATCGACGCCGCCAGCCGGTTGCCGTACGTGATCGTGCCGGTCTTGTCGAGCAGGATCACATCGACGTCGCCGGAGGCCTCCACGGCGCGGCCGCTCATCGCCAGGACGTTGAACCGCGCGACGCGATCCATGCCGGCGATGCCGATCGCGGACAGCAGCCCGCCGATCGTGGTCGGGATGAGGCACACCAGCAGGGCGACGAGCGCGACCATGTCCACGGTCGCGCCGGCGAAGGTCCCAAACGGCCGCAGCGTGACCGTCGCCATCAGGAACACGATCGTCAGGCCCGCCAGCAGGATCGCGAGCGCGATCTCGTTGGGCGTGCGCTGGCGCTTCGCGCCCTCGACCAGGGCGATCATCCGGTCGAGGAAGGTCTCGCCGGGATCGGTCGTGACGCGGATGACCAGCCGGTCGCTGACCAGCGTCGTGCCGCCGGTCACCGAGCTGCGGATGTCGGTGCCCGGCTCCTTGAGAACCGGGGCGGATTCGCCGGTGATGGCGGCCTCGTTGACGAATCCGACGCCCTCGATGACGTCGCCGTCGCCCGGGATGATCTCGCCCGCCTCGACGACGATGATGTCGCCCCGGCGGAGCTCGGACGAGCCCACCGCCTCGAGCGTCCCGTCCTCGCGCCGCCGGCGGGCGGTCGTCTCGGATCGCGTCCGGCGGAGGGTGGCCGCCTGAGCTCGCCCACGAGCCTCGGCGACCGCCTCGGCGTAGGTCGCGAACAGGACCGTGAACCACAGCCAGACCGCGACCTGGAGCTCGAAGCCGCCGCCCGATGCGCTTTCGACCGGCTCGACGCCGGTCAGGATGGCCAGCCAGGTCAGGGTCACCAGGACGGCCGTGATCTCGACCACGAACATGACCGGGTTGCGGATCAGCAGCCGCGGATCGAGCTTGCGGAACGCGTGCGGGATCGCCGATCGGAGCAGGTCCGGGTCGAGGACGCCGCGCGGTCGCGGCGGCTGCTCGCCGCTCGGCTTGGCGCCGCCCAGCGTCACGTAGCGCTGGAAGCGGCGGGTGCCGCGGCCGAGGTCGGCCGACAGGAGGGAACGCGTGAGGCTCATGGTCAGGACACCTTCCCGGCGTTCTGGAGCAGCTGCTCGACGATCGGGCCCAGCGCCAGCGCCGGGAAGAACGTGAGCGCGCCGACGATGATCACGACGCCGATCAGGAGGACGATCCACAGGACGCCGGTGGTCGGGAATGTCCCCATCGACGGCGCCAGCCTTCGCTTGGCGGCCATCGAGCCGGCCAGCGCGAGGATCGGGATGATCATCCCGTACCGGCCGATCAGCATCGCCAGGGCGCCGGTGACGTTGTAGAAGGGCGAGTTGCCGGTCAGGCCCGCGAACGCCGACCCGTTGTTGCCGGTCTGGCTCGAATAGGCGTACAGGATCTCCGAGAAGCCGTGCGGACCCGAGTTGAGCGGGCCGGCCTGCCCCTCCGGCAGGGCGGCGGCGAGCGCGGTGAAGCCCAGGATGCTCGCGCCCAGGACGAGGGCGACGAGCATCGCCATCTTGATCTCGAACGCCTCGACCTTCTTGCCCAGGTACTCGGGCGTCCGGCCGACCATCAGGCCGGCGATGAACACCGCGAGGATGGCGCCGATGACGAGCATCCCGTACATGCCGGCGCCGATGCCGCCCGGGGTGATCTCGCCGAGCTGCATGTTGAACAGGGGCACCAGGCCGGCGATGGGCTGGAAGCTGTCGTGCCAGGCGTTGATCGCCCCTGTGCTGGTCCCGGTGGTGACGGCCGCCCACAGGCCGCCCGCCGCGGCACCGAACCGGACCTCCTTGCCTTCCATGCTGCCGGCGGCCGCCTGGTCGACGTCGGCCGGGAACAGCGGGTTGCCCAGGGACTCGACGTGCATGGCGCCGACGGCCCCGACGACGAGGACGATCGCCATGGCGGCGAAGATCGTCCATCCCTGGCGCTGGTTGCCCGCGTAGCGGCCGAACGCGTAGGTCAGCGAGAACGGGAACGCGAGGATCGCGAGCATCTCGAGCCAGTTGGTGATCGGGGTCGGGTTCTCGAACGGGTGGGCGGAGTTCGCGTTGAAGAAGCCGCCGCCGTTGTTGCCCAGCTCCTTGATCCACTCCTGGGAGGCGACGGGACCGAGCGCGATCGTCTGCTGCCCGCCCTGGAGCGTCCCGACGACCTGCGAGGGGTCCCATGTCTGGGGCACGCCCTGCCAGACGAGGACGAGCGCGCCGACGATCGAGATCGGCAGCAGCAGGTACAGCACGCCGCGGGTCAGGTCGACCCAGTAGTTGCCGAGGGTCTTCGCGCTGCGCCGGGTGAGGCCGCGGAACAGCGCGATCGCGACCGCGAGCCCCGTCGCGGCCGACGTGAAGTTGCGCACGGCGAGCATCGCGGACTGCGTGAGGTAGGTCGCGCCGGTCTCGCCCGAGTAGTTCTGCCAGTTGGTGTTGGTCTCGAAGCTGACCGAGGTGTTCAGCGCGAGGTCGGGCGACATGGCCGCGATCCCGCCCTGGTTGAGGGGCAGGATGTCCTGGAGCCGGAGCATGACGTACCCCGCCACGATGGCGATGGCCGCCATCGCGAGCACCGCGACGGCGTACGCCTTCCAGGACTGCTCCGCGGTCTCGTCGATGCCGCACACGCGGTAGACGAGGCGCTCCACGGGCCGGATGCCCGGGCTCAGGAACACCCGCTCGCCCTCCATCACCCGGTGGATGTACCGGCCCAGGAACGGGGTGACGAGCAGGATCGCCAGTGCGAGCGTGGCGAGCGTCAGGAAGTCACCGACGGCCATGGCTCAGAAGTCCTCGGGCCGGAGCAGGGCCCAGAGCAGGTAGACGAAGGTGAACGCCGCCGCGAGGGCGGTCAGGACCTCGATGGCGTTCAACCGTGCACCCGCTCGCACAGGACGACGTAACCGGAGAGCACGACGGCCGCGGCGGCCATGATCAGGAGGATCTGCAGGTCGGTCATGTGGGTAGCTGGGCATCCTTCGGGTGGAGCAGCCGGTCGATCGTCGCGACCAGCGTCTCGAGCGGAAACGGCTTGGGGAGGTAGCCGGCGACACGGTGCTCGGCGAGCTGGCGCTGGCTGACCGGGATGGCGCTCACGATCACGACCGGGGGGCCCGTCGCGTCGGCCAGGGGACCGTCGCGGACGAGCGTCCAGCCAGTGTCGCCGGGCAGGTTGAGGTCGAGCAGGACCACCGAGGGCCGGAGCCCGGCCTCGAGCAGCTCGCGGGCGTCCTCCGCCGAGGCGGCCTCGGCGACCTCGATACCGCGCAGGCGCAGGTGCCGGGCGATGGTCACCCGGAGCGAGTCGTCGTCCTCGACGAACAGCACCGGCTCAGGCATCGGGC
>CAYJOH010000140.1:0-3114 GCA_964371685.1 uncultured Anaerolineaceae bacterium | reverse complement strand
CTCCACGACGAGGTCGACGGGGCCGTCGCCCATCGGCCACAGCGGCCGGACCCGAACGCGGCGGTCCGCGGCGCGCCGCCGGGCTTCCGGCACGAGCGCGGCCCCGAACTGCAGTCCGGCCAGGGTCACCCGGGCGGCGGCCCCGGCGGCAACCAGCTCGATCGCCGCCGCGATGGAGCGGATCTCCTCGTCGACCGTCGCCGCGCCGAGCGTGCGAAGGGTGGCGGGTTCGCGCTTGTTCATGAGTCCAGCGTGCGCCGGGGCTCCAAGCGTGGGGCGCCCCCGGGCGGCCGGCGGGCCTCAAGTCCGCGTCAAGTCGCCTCGTCTTCGGCGGCGGAGACCCGGTACCCGACGCCGGGCTCGGTGACGATGAGGGACCGGGCCGTGCCGGACGGATCGAGCGCCGCGAGCTTGCGCCGCAGCAGGCTGACCTGGACGTGGACGTAGTGGCGTTCGCCCTGGTATGCCTCGCCCCACACGGCCCGGAGGAGCCGGCCGTGGGTGATCAGGCGGCCGGGATTGGACATCAGCACGCGCAGGATCTCGAACTCACGGGGCGTGAGATCGGCGACGCGCCCGCCGACCGTGACCTCGTGACGCAGGCCATCGAGGACGACCGGCCCGGCCTGCAGGCGGCCCTCGTGGGCGCCGGTCGGCCCGGTGGCCCGCCGCAGGACCGCCCGGATCCGCGCCTGCAGCTCGCCCATCGCGAACGGCTTGGTCACGTAGTCGTCGGCCCCCAGCTCGAGTGCCTCGATCTTGGTCGTCTCCTCGCCACGCGCCGAGAGCACGATCACCGGCGTGGCGGCGTCCCGGCGGACGACCCGGATGACCCGCAGACCATCCATGTCCGGCAGGCCGAGGTCCACCAGGATCAGGTCCGGCCGGCGGAGCCCCCACCGCTCGAGTGCCGTCCGGCCGTCCGGGGCCTCGTCCACGCGGAAGCCGCGCAGGACGAGGTTCCGCGCCACCGAGGCCCGGGTCGAGTCGTCGTCCTCGACCAGCAGGACGAGCGGACCGGCCGGGATCGACCGGACCGGCGCCTGGGCAGGCGGGTGCATCAGGGCATCCTCGGGGACGGCATCGCCACGTCGGCCGGGGCCGCGGCCACCGGCAGCTCCACGTCGACCGCGAGACCGCCCAGTCCGCTCCGACGAGCCGACACCCGGCCGCCCATCGCCTCCGCGAACCCCCGGACCACCGCCAGGCCCACGCCGCTCCCACCCGAAGGGCGCCTGCCGCGCGAGGACACGCGGTAGAACTTCTCGAACAGGCGGGGCAGCGCGTCATCCGGCACGCCGCCCCCGGCGTCCTCCACGGTGAGGCGGATCATGCGCTCGCTGCTCGACGGCCCGATCGACACCGCGAGCGCCGCGTCCGGACCCGCGTAGCGCACCACGTTCTCGAACAGGTTGTCCAGGATCTGGTCGAGGAACGCGGGGTCCACGCGGACGGGCGGCGCCTCGCCCAGGTCGTCCCGGATCTCCCGCGTCCCCAAACGCGGGCGTGCCCGGTCGAGCGCGGTCTCGACCAGGTCGCGCAGGTCGTACCCATCCAGCTCGGGGCGCAGGGCACCACCCTCGACCCGGCTCAGGTCGAGGAGGTTCGTCACGATCCGGTTCAGGCGGTCGGCATCGCGATCGATCGTCTCGGCGGTCGAGTAGCGGTCCTCCGGGTCGATGACCACCGACCGGTCCATCAGCGTCCCGGCCGCCGCCCGGATCGAGGCGAGCGGCGTCCGCAGGTCGTGCGAGACGCTCTCCAGGAGTGCGGTCTTGACGCGATCGCCCTCCCGGGCGATGGTCGCGGTCCGGGCCTCGGACGCGAGCCGGTCCTGCTCAAGCGCCTGGGCTGCCTGGTCCGCGACGGCCGCGAGGAGCCGGGTGTCCGTCGCGCCGGGGCGCTCGTCGGACCGGGGCAGGACGGCCCACAGGGCCCCCACGCGGCGGCCGCCGGCCTCCATCAGGACCTTGTGGAGCGCGAGCTGCGACCCGGTGCTCGGCCGGCCCTGGACCCGCGTCGCCGTGTGCACCCGCGTCCACTCCGCCAGGGCATCGCCCTCGGTCCGCCGCAGCACGTAGACCGCGGTCGCCGTCGGGCGCGGCCGGTCGGGATCCGTGTCGACGACGACGCGGTCGAACCCCGCCGGGTCGGCGATCTCGATCCAGGCCCGGGTCGCGGCCGTGTCCGTCACCACGCCGTCGACGATCGACCGCGACGCATCCAGGGTGGACGACCGGGTGGCCAGCGCGCGGCTGACGCGGAACAGGGCCCGAGCCTCGCGCTCGCGCTCGCGGGCGGTCTCCGTCTGGCGGCGCTGGGTCGCCGCCAGCTGGCCGACGAGGATCGCGACGAACAGGAGCAGCAGCACGTTCAGCCACTCCTCGGGGTCGCGGATCGTGAACGTGTAGCGGGGCTCGGTGAAGAAGAAGTCGTACAGCAGGAATGCCCCGATCGACGCCCCGATCGCCCCCGGCGTGCCGCCCAGCACCGCGGTCGCGGCCACGGCCACGACATACACGATCCCGGCGTTCCCGACGCTCGCCCACGTCTCGAGCCCCCACACGACGACCGTGGCGACGGCGAGGCTGACGGCCGCCAGCGCGGTGACCCTCAGGATCCGTGCCCCCGACGCCCGTCGCATGCGATGAGGCTACTCGGCGGCGTCCCGCCGGGCGAGCTCCTTGAGCAGCCGGTCCACGGCCGCGAGGAACGGCTCCGTCGCGTCGGGCGGGAGCACGTCCCGGACGGAGTCCTTGGGACCGAACGCGGAGCGTGCCCGGAGCGCGGTCCGGCGCAGCTCGACGAGCTCGTCGTCGCGCAGCCGGTCGGGCAGGGGCTCGAAGTAGGCCAGCCACCGTTCGGCGCCACGCGCCCTGGCCTCCGCCACGAGCCGGTCGCCGGCGCGTGCCGCCGCCAGGGCCGCCTCGTCGATGACGGGGCGCTCGTGCCGGGCCGGGCCGCGTCGCGTGCCGCGGGGCGGTGAGCCGCGACCGGCCGTCACGTGCTCGAGCGCGGGGTGGCCGGGGTTCCGGCTTCGGCCGGGCGGACGAGCACCAGCGGCAGCCGCTTGCGTTCCGAGCCGTTGACGAGGATCCGGAACGAGTAGTCGCC
>CAYJOH010000139.1:0-6662 GCA_964371685.1 uncultured Anaerolineaceae bacterium | reverse complement strand
AGCGCGATCGGCCCGAACACGATGCTGGAGTCGCCGATCGTGGCCGTGCCGCCGCCGGTGTTGCAGCCGGCCTCGACGTTGACACGCCCCTCCGCGAACACGAGCGCCGCGGTGACACCCTGCGGGACGCTGGACACAGCGTCGCCGGAGATGAGCCCGTCCACGAGCCAGCGCGTGCCCAGGAGCGGCCGGTCGGGGTCGGCGACCTCGCGGTCCTGGAGGGTGAGGCTCACGCCGTCCTTGGCCAGCGTGAGGGTGTCGCCGTCGAGGGTGATCGTCGCCCCGTCGAGCAGGGAGGCGACCCACGTGTCCTGGGCCATCAGCGGCTCGTCGCAGGCCATCTCGGTGGTGGCCAGCAGGCCCACGTCCAGCCGGTCGCCGACGATCGTGTAGGCGCCGCTCATCGAGTTGCAGCCGGCGCTGGCCGCGATGTTCCCGCCGGCGAAGGCGATGCGGACCTGGGAGCCGGCCACGAGCGTGCCGCCCGAAATGCCGGTCGAGAGGAACGTCCGCCCGTCGAGACCCGTGGCGGGATCCGCGGACGCGGGCGGCGAGGATGGGGACGGCGTGTCCGCGCCCCCGGTGCAGGCCGCGAGGCCGAGGAGGGAGGACAGCGCCAGGGCCACGAGGTGTCGATGCTTCATGGGCCCGGGACGGTTGCGACGGCGACGGGGTTCCGGCCGGTTGGGGGGATGCGCATCGGATCAGGCGTGGAAGGCCTCGAGCCCGGCGCGCTCCGCCTCCACGGCGTCCCGGTCGCGGGCGCCGAGGTCCTCGAACGGGTCCGTGACGACCCGGCCGTCCCGCACCGACCACGCCCCGGCCGCCCGGCCATCGACGAGGTAGACGCCGACCGAGAACGGGTTTCGGGAGCTGAACACCCGCGGCCGGTGCGGCTCGGGCAGGACGCCGGTCCGCCGCGCATGGACCAGCAGGCTCGCGTCCCAGTGCGGCAGGAACCGGACGGGCGCCGGCGTGTCCGGATCCGGCAGCGGCGCGTCCGGGAGGTCGAGGAGCTCGCGGCCGGCCTCGTCGCGGAACCGGACCAGCGTCAGGGCGTCCTCCCCGGCACGGCGCAGGTCCGCCGCCGGGACGCCTGTCCACTTGGAGATGTCCGTCCAGGGCGCTGGCCCGAAGGCGCGCAGGTAGGCGCCCACGAGGTGCGCGACGCCCTCGGGCTCGGTCGCGTCCTCCGGTCCCAGCCACGCGTCCGCGAGGGCGAGCCGGTCCGCGCGCCGGCGCTCCCAGGTGCCCGACGGCGGGACGCGCACGAGGTCGACCCACACGCCCAGGTGCCCGAGGAAGCCGTCGGCGCGGCCCTCCAGCTCCTTCACCGTCTTCGGCCCGTCCGCCAGGGCGGCGCGGAGGCGATCGGCCTCGCGGAGCATCGTCGCCTCGTCGGCGTCCGGGCGGACGCGCAGGTTCCAGGTCCGCCGGGCGCGTCGGATGCCGAGCGCGTAGCGCCAGAACTCGCGCCCAGAGACGATGTGGATCGTCGCGCGCATGAGCGTGGCCTGGACGATCGAGCGGCGCTCCAGCGCCGCCGTGAGGTCACCGCGGCGGAAGCCGGCCACGCGCGTCCACAGTCCCACGTAGCCGGAGGGCGCGTACTGGGTCTGGAGCCCGCCCACCTGCTCCACGACCTCCTCGATCGTGCACCTCGCCCGGTCCAGCAGGAGCTGACGTGCGAGCAGGGCTCGATTGAGGTGAGCCGTCGTGAGCGTGCGGGGCTGCGCCATCGGCCCTCAGCCCGTGGGCTCCGGGCGGTAGGGGGCCTCGTCGTCGATGCTCCCGACGAACTGCGGCAGCCGCCCGTGTCCGAGCTGCTGGCGGATCGCCAGGTTCTCGCCCGTGT
The DNA here is from genome assembly GCA_964371685.1 of uncultured Anaerolineaceae bacterium. Lineage (GTDB taxonomy): Bacteria > Chloroflexota > Limnocylindria > Limnocylindrales > CSP1-4 > CAIXZV01. The sequence continues at coordinate 4,807 of CAYJOH010000139.1, read as the reverse complement.
GGTACCAGTAGTGATAGATCGTGCGCTGGAGCCGGTTGCCAAACGTGCTCGCGAGGACTCGCCCCCTGGCGACCGGAGGCTCGAGCAGGGCCTGGCTCGTGAGCGTATCGAGCCACGGGTCGGCCTCGGACGTGATGGCACGCCACGCGGCCAGCACGTCTGCCAGCGGCGGGGTGCTGGCCGGGGCGCCGTAGGCGAAGGCCCGCTCGATCTCCGGGAACGGCGTCCGGCCCTGGGCCTGGGTCACGAAGTAGCGCTGCTCCTGCCAGGCGAGGTGGCCGACGTTCCAGCTGATGCAGTTCATCGGCAGGAGGCGCGTCTGCGCGTCCGCCTCCGCGATCCCGCGGATGCCGCGCATGAACTCGGCCCGCGTGAACCTGAGCTGGGCGACGAGCGGGTGCGGATCGGGCATCGGTCAGCCCAGCGTAGCGAGGAAGCGGAACACGGGCACGGCCGCGGCGTAGCCCTCGGCAAGGCGGTCCGGGAGCGTGAGCGAGTAGACCTCCGCGTCCGTGAGGCGGCGCCCGAAGATCACGTCCTTCCACCGGAGCATGTCGGCCATCGGGTGGTCCGCCGGGTAGCCGGGCGGCACGCGCTTGAGCGACTCGTGGCTGTGCGCGTCCTCGAACCAGGCGACGAATCCCGGGTCCTCGAGCGCGGCGCGGACGCGATCCGGCTCGTCCCGGACCGCCGCCCGGAACGCGTCCAGCCGGGGCCTGGGAGGCATCCACATGCCGCCGCCCATGTACATCTCCCCAGGCTGGAAGTTGAAGTACCCGCCGCCACCCCGCGCCTCGTCCGCGGCCGCGGCGTCGCCGGCAGTGGCACCCTCCACCCACGGGAAGCTCGCGGCGATGTTCGTCTTGTACGGCGACTTGTCGCGGCTGAACCGGGTGTCGCGGTAGATGCGGAATGGCGAACGCCTTGGGTCGGCGAGGAGCGGCACACCTCGCGCCGCGAGCCGTTCCGACAGCGACGCGACCAGCGCTTCCATCGGAGCCTTGAGCAGCCGCTCGTATTCGGCCTTCCGCGGCGCGAACCACGCCCGGTCGTTGTTCTGGGCCAGATCGGCGAGGAACTGGATCGCGTCGGGCGAGAAGCCGGCAAAGGACGCGGCACTGGTCATCGGCACCTCCGGGCGGGCCCGAGTCTACCGCTCCGCGGTCTCCGCGATCGCGGCGCCGCCGAACCGGTCGGTCCGGAACGCGTACAGGGTCGTCCCCGGGTCGCGCCAGGCGCCGGGCACCAGGCCCGCCTTGCGGCAGGCCGTGTCCAGCATCGCCGTCCGGTCGCCGCCCAGCATCGGCCCCACCTCCGGCAGCAGCAGCCCTCGCCGCATCCCGCGCTCGACGACGATTCCGTCGACGCCGAGGCGCCAGCGCGATGGGTCCGCCTGGCGGACCAGCGGGCCGAGCACGGAGACCTCGAGGTGCAGGCGCGGCAGCTCCTGCGCCCGGACGCTCGGGAAGCGCGGGTCGCCCAGGGCGGCCCAGTTGGCCGCCTCGACGACCGAGTCGGCCACCGGCGTGTCCGAGTCCATGTGACCCACGCAGCCGCGGAGCTCGCCGTCCTCGGTGAGGGTGACGAAGGCGGCGGCCCGCCGCTCGAGGGCGGGGTGACGGGCCAGGGCGTCCCGCAGCGAGCCCACGGGGGCGGCCCGGACGGCGGCTGCGACCGCCGCTCGGGCGATGTCGAGCAGCGCGGCCCGCTCGTCCGGCGTGAGGCTGACGGCCGCCGGCAAACCGGGCTCGTCGAGGGTCGTGGACGGGGGCTCGAGGGTATGGGCCATCGCATCGCTCCTTCGCGACGCCCCGATCCTGCTCGCGTGGCCGGCCGGAACCGAGAGCGATTGCGCCCCGAATCGGGACCGGCCGGCACTGTGGCGCCGCCCCGCGACGCGAGAGACTGGTCCCGGAGCCGTCAATGCCGCTGGCCGAACGCACCCGGAGCGATCCGGTCCCCACCGTCCTCGCGACCGCCCTGCCCGACGGCAGCGTGCGCTGCGGCGTGTGCGCCCACCGGTGCCTCGTCCGGCCGGGTCGGCGTGGGATCTGCGGCGTGCGCGAGAACCGCGACGGGCGCCTGCTCTGCTACGCGTACGGTGCCGTCGCCGCCGCGGGCCTCGACCCGATCGAGAAGAAGCCGCTGTTCCACGTGGACCCCGGGTCGCTCGCCTACTCGATCGCCACCGTCGGCTGCCCGTTCCACTGCACGTTCTGCCAGAACTGGGAGATCGCGCAGGCACCGCGCCTGGGCCTCGACGTCCCGCAGCGGCCGATGTCCCCGGAAGCCGTCGTCACCGCGGCCCGGCGAGCCAGCGCATCGTCGATCGCCTACACGTACGTCGAGCCGACGGTGTTCCTCGAGTACGCGCTCGACACCGGGCGCCTCGCCCGCGCCGCGGGTCTGCGCAACCTGTTCATCACCGACGGCTACGCGACGCCCGAGGCGGTGGGCCTGTTGGCCGGGATCCTCGACGCAGCGAACGTGGACCTCAAGTCGTTCGACGATGCCTTCTACCGGCGGCTGTGCGGGGCGCGCCTCGTCCACGTGCTCGAGGCGATCGTCGCGATGCACGACGCCGGGATCTGGCTGGAGGTCACCACGCTCGTCATCCCCGGTCACAACGACGCCGACCAGGAGCTCCGGGCGCTCACCCGATGGGTCGTGGACACGCTCGGGCCGGCGACCCCCTGGCACGTGAGCCGGTTCTTCCCCGCCCACCGGATGCTCGACGTCCCGCCCACGCCCCTGGCGACGCTTGCGCGGGCGGCGGCGATCGGCCGCGACGCGGGCCTGCGGTACGTCTACGTGGGAAACGCCCCGGAGCTGGGGCTGGAGGACACGCGCTGTGCCGGCTGCGGGCTGGTGGTCATCGAGCGGACCGGCTACCGGAGCCGGTCGTTCCTGACCGGGGCCGGCGGCTGCCCGGCGTGCGGACGGGTGCTCGAAGGGGTGGGGCTCGCATCGGGCGAGGTGAGGACATGACGCGCTGGGCCGATGCGCCCGTGTCGGGACCGCGTCGCGAGCCGGCCGTCGCGGGCTCGTTCTATCCGGCCGCCGAGGACCGCCTCCGCGGGCTCGTGGACGAGCTGCTGCGCGCCGCGGAACGGCTGCCGCCCACCGACGAGCCGTCGGCCGCCGCCCTGCCGGCCGGCATCCTGGTCCCGCACGCCGGGCTCATGTACTCGGGCGTCACGGCGGCGGCGGCCTGGAGCCGGCTCGCGGCCTTGCCCGGCGCCTCGCCGCCGCTGGTCGTGCTGCTGGGCACGAATCACGGCGCCGCCTGGCTCGACGGCGTCGCCGCCTGGCCGTCCGGCGCCTGGCGCACGCCGCTGGGCGACAGCGTCGTTGACGAGGACCTCGCCGCGGCCGTGGTCGGGCTGGGACCGCCGTTCCTCGTTGACCGGGAGGCGCACGACCTCGAGCACTCGCTCGAGGTCCAGCTGCCGCTGCTCCAGGCCGTGGCGCCCGGTGCGGACATCGTCCCGCTGTCCGTGTCCTGCCGGGGCCCGTGGGCGGTGGACGCGGGGCGGCGCCTGGGCGAGCTGCTCGCGGTGCGGCGGGCGGCCGGCGAGCCGGTCGTCCTCGCGATCAGCACGGACATGGCGCACTACCCGGCGGCCGTCGCCTGCGAGCGCGTGACGGAGGCGCTCCTGCCGTCGATCCTGGCCGTTGACCCCGACGACCTCGCCGACCGCGAGGACGCGGTCCGCTCGTCCGGCATTCGGGGCCTCGCGTGCGGGATGTGCGGGATCGAGCCGGCGGTGCTGGGGCTGGCGGCGCTGCGCGCGATGGGCGCGACGCGGGCGGTCCGGCTCGCGTCGGCGACGTCCGCCGACGCCGGCGGGCCGCCGGACCGGACGGTGGGCTACCTGGCGGTCCGCTTCGACACCTGACCGCGGACCGGGCCCGAGGGCGACCGCGCGCCGCTCAGGAGACGACCGCGGACCCCCGGGGGCGACCGGCCGCCCGCAGGGCGACCTCGATGAACGGCCGCAGCCGCGTTGACACCTCGAGCTGGGTGCGCCGGAAGGCGGTCAGGCGCTCCTCGTCCGTGCCCTCGACCTCGGACGGGTCGTCCAGGCCCCAGTGCAGGGTATTGGTGGACCCCGGGAACACCGGGCACGTCTCGCGGGCACGGTCGCAGACCGTGATGACGTAGTCGAACGACTGGTCGAGGAACTCCGTGATGACCTTGCTCCGGGCCGCCGACCAGTCGATGCCCTGTTCCGCGAGGACGCGGACCGCGTACGGGTTGACCCGGGTCGCCTCGGTGCCGGCCGAGTGGACCTCGAAGTCGGCGCCGCCGTAGCGCTGGAGCAGCGCCTCGGCGATCTGGCTGCGCGCGGAGTTGTGGGTGCACACGAACAGGACGCGGATCGGGGTCACGACGGGCTCCTTCCGGGCGGCGCGGCCCGCGGCCGCGACGGTCATCTCGAGGTCCAGCAGCTCGCCCTCGAGTCGGTCCAGGTCCTCGCGCTGGCGCGCGATCGCCGCGCGCTGCTCGGCCAGCACCGGGGCGAGGTCCCGGTCGATGGCCCCGTGCTCGAGGCACAGGGCGGCGAGGCGACCGGCCTCCACCGGCGCGAGTCCGAGGCGCCGGAGCGCGACCACGAGCCGGAGCCGGGCGAGGTCGGCGTCGCCGTACGCGCGGTAGCCGTTGGCCATCCGCCCGGCCGGGGGCAGCACCCCCACCGCCTCGTACCAGCGGACGGCCGAGGGCGCGGTGCCGGCGAGGCGGGCGAGCTCCGAGACCTTCATGGCCCAAGCGTAGACCTTCGAGTCGCTTGAATGTCAAGCGCCG
>CAYJOH010000138.1:0-6684 GCA_964371685.1 uncultured Anaerolineaceae bacterium | reverse complement strand
GTGCTGCTCGTCGTCGACGATGAGGACGCTGCGGGACATGGACCCTCCGGGTTCGTGGACCCGCCCACGATGCCGGAACGGCGGGCGCGCTGCAAGGCGCCCGCGCGGATGGCGTGGCGCCGACCGGCGTCAGGGCGGTCAGGTCGCGAGCGTCCCGCGGTACACCCGGGGCAGCCGCGGCCCGAGCGTGGCGAGCACCTCGTTGGGGATCGACCCGCGCAACCGGGCCAGCTCGTTGGCGGTGATCCGGTCCGACCCCTGCGGCCCGAGCAGGACGTACTCGTCCTCGAGGCCGACGCCGGCCACGTCGGTGACGTCAACGCAGGTCGAGTCCATCGAGATCCGCCCGACAATCGGGACGCGCCGGCCGCGCACGAGCACCTCGCCGCCGGGCCAGTAGCGGCGCGTCCAGCCGTCGGCGTACCCGATGGGCAGGGTGGCGATCAGCGACGGGCGGGCGGCCGCCCACTCCCCGCCATAGCCGACCGTGGCGCCGGTCGCCACGGGCTCCAGGTGGACCGCCCGCGCCCGGATCGTCATCGCCGGCCGCAGCCGTCCGGCGGCGGCACGGAGCCCCGGGGCGGCCTCCACGTCCAGCCCGAGCTCGCCGTAGAACGCGAGGCCGATGCGCGCCATGTCGTGGACCGGGGCGGTCTGCGCGAACAGGCCCTCCGTCGCCGCCAGGTGGCGGGGCGGCACGGGCCGCCCGGATCCGGTGACGAGCTCCGAGGCCGCGGCGAGCTCGCGGACCTGGCCCAGCGTCGCCTCGGGCGAGCTGCCGTCCAGCAGGTGCGACCACAGGCCGATGACCTCGACGCCCGGGCAGTCGTCGAGCAGCTCGAGCACCGCGGGGACGTCGCGGGGACGGGCCCCGCCGCGCGCCATCCCGGAATCCACCTCGACGTGCACGGCCAGCCGCCCGCCCAATGCGTCCCGACCGGCCACGATGGTGGCGACCAGCTGCCGCGCCGAGGCGAGGCCCGAGACCGACAGCTCGAGGCCCAGGCGGGCCGCCTCGACGACCGCGGCCGGCGCCACCGGGTACACGACGAGGACCGGCGCCGTGATCCCCGCCGCCCGCAGGGCCTGCCCCTCCTCGAACGCGGCCACGATCAGCTGGTCCGCGCCGCCCGCCAGCGCGGCCCGCGCCGATTCCACCGTTCCGTGGCCGTACCCGTTCGCCTTCACCAGGATCCCGAGCCGCGCCGGCGGCGCCACGATCTCGCGCAGCACGCGCGCGTTCGACACGAGCGCGTCGAGGTCGACCTCGATCCAGGCGGGGTGGCGCACGGGGATCGTCATGGCGGATGACCATGCCGCCTGCCGCCGGGAAGCGTCAAGCACGATCGCCGCCGTCCGGGCCGAATCGGCCTTGACCTTGGGAACGAATCGGCCCATGCCAGCGCCATCTGTGGCGGACCACGAGAGACGCTCGTGAGAGCGAGGGACCCGGTGGACCTCCGGTCGGCAGTCGAGCAGGCGCAGCGAGGCGATCACGACGCATTCGCGACGCTGGTCCGCCATTCGATCGGCCGCCAGGACGCGCTCGCACGGGTGGTGCTCCGCGACCCGGAGCTCGCCCGCGACGCCGTCCAGGAGGCGCTGATCCGAGCCTGGCGCGACCTCCCAGGCCTGCGCGACCCGGATCGCTTCGAGGCCTGGTTGTACCGCCTGACGCTGCGAGCCTCGGTGGACCAGGCGCGCCGCCGTCGCCGGCGCGTGATCGAGGTCGAGCTGTCGCCGGTACAGCCCGCCGCCGGAAGCGACCTGGCCGGGGCGATCTCCGATCACGATGCCCTCGAGGTCGCCTTCGCCGCGCTCAATCCGGACCACCGGGCGCTCGTCCTGATGCACGTCCATCTCGGGATGCCGGTTCCCGAGGCGGCGGCCGCCTTGGGCATCCCGCTTGGGACGGCGAAGTCGCGGATCCACCGCGCGCTCGCGGACATGCGGCGGACCCTCGAGGCCGAGGCCCCGGGGGTCGGTCTGGAACATTTGACATGACGCAGCTCGACGTGCTGGATCGCCGCCTCGTGGACGAGCTCGTGGAGCGGGCCGGCACGCGCATCCCCGAGTACACCGACGAGGTGCTGGCGGCCGTCGCACGCACGCGCCAGCGACCGGCATGGACGTTCGTCGAGCGGTGGGGCTCGTGGCCCAGCGCCTGGACTCCCGCGACGCGTCGGGCGTGGCTCGCAGCGCTGATCGGCCTCGCGCTGCTGGCGGGCGTCGCCGCCTGGGTCGGGTCACGTCCGGCTCCGCCGCCGATCGTCCCGCTGGCCGGCAACGGGCTGATCGTGACCGGGGTGTTCGGCGACACGCCGGGCCCACGCGTGGAAGGCGTGAGCCGGATCGTGACGATCGACCCCGTGACCCGCGACGTCCGCCCGACGGTCGTCGGCGAGGCGGCGGCGGGTGGGGCGTCGGACGCCGGCGCGCCCGGGGGGCTGGTTCGGGCGAATCGCCGGGGTCTCCCCCGACGGGACGCGCGTCGCGTACTTCGTGCCCGAGGCGGCAATCGCCGGCGCCGCCGTGGCCGAGCCGCCGATCGCCTATCGGCTGTTCACGAGCGCGCTCGACGGCAGCGACGCGCGCGAGGTGCTCTCGGCGTCGCTGACCGACGTGACCGACGCGAGCTGGTCGCCGGACGGTCGCCGCATGGTCGTGTCGTTCGGCGGTCGCCCGAACCCGGTCGTCGGGATCGTCGAGATGGACGGGTCCGGGATGCGGATCCTCGACCTCGGGATGCCCGCCGACGACGCTCGCTGGCAGCCGAACGGTGACCTGATCCTGGTGCGGGGTTGGTATACGCGTCCGGCCGGGCTCTACACGGTCGCGTCGAACGGCGCGGCGGACCCCGTCCTCGTGGCGGAGGTGGACCCGGTGTCGAGCGAGTCGTACCCGGAGCCGGAGGCGGCCTGGTCACCCGACGGGCAGTGGGTCGCCTACATCCGGGGATCGGGCTCCGCCGACGACGCGGGGTTCACGACGGTGCATGTCGTGCGTCTCGACGGGGCGCGACACGCCATCCACATCTACGGCGGTGTCAGCTCCGGGCCGCGCTGGGCGCCTGACGGCGGCGCCCTGCTGGTGCGGAACGAACGCGGCGTCGGGGCGGATGGCTTGGCCGCGCGCCTCCTGCTCGTGTCGCTCGATGGGCGGGACACCCGGCCGATCGGACCTCTCGCCACCGCCGAGACCAGCGAGGCGCTGACGTCCTACGCCTGGTCCCCGGACGGCCGCCTGGTGGTCGCCGGCCCGATGATCGTCGCGGTGGAGCCGCCCGAGGATGCCGACGAGGCCTCCATGGACGTGGGCGCGGCCCTGATCAGCTTGGACACCAACACCTGGACGTACCTCGACGTCGAGGGCAGCTGGATCGCACCACCGGGGTTCTTCTGGCAGCCCGTCGCGCCGTAGGCTCGCGACGGCATCGGCAGTCGGGCATCATCGCGGCATGACCGCCCTGCCGCCCGCCCCGCCCCTGCCCCCCCGCCCCGACTTCCGCCGCCGCGTGCTCGCGGGTGGGGTCACCCTCGGCGCCTTCGCCAATCTCGGCGCGCTCGCGGGCGCGGAGCTGCTCGCCCGGGCGGGCTTCGACTGGCTGATCGTGGACCTCGAGCACGGCATGGGCTCCGAGGCCGAGCTCCACGCCCAGCTGCTCGCGGTCCAGGGCACGCCGACGGCGGCGCTCGTCCGGGTCGCGTCGGCGGAGCGGCTGCGCGTCGGCCGGGCGCTGGACATGGGCGCCGACGGGCTGATGATCCCCCGGCTCGAGACGGTCGCCGAGGTGGAGGAGACGCTGTCCTGGATGCGCTTCCCACCGGCCGGGATCCGGGGCGTGGCGCTGGCCAACCGCGGCGGCGGGTTCCTCGAGGCCTCGCACGCGGAGGTCCGGGAGCGAAACGAGCGCCTGACCGGCGTGTTCCAGGTCGAATCGCTCGCGGCGGTGGAGGCAGCGGATGCGATCGCCGCGATCGACGGGGTGGATGTCCTGTTCGTCGGCCCTGCCGACCTGTCGCACTCGATGGGCATGCCCGGCCGGTTCGACGAGCCGGCGTTCGTCGACGCGCTGGACCGGGTGGTCGCTGCCGCACGGGCGCATGGCAAGGCCGCCGGGATCCTGCTCAAGGACGCGGGCGGGCTGCCTGCGGCCCTCGCCCAGGGGTTCACGTTCGTGGGGATCGGGTCCGACACGTCGTTCCTGGTCGCGGCCGCGCGCGACAACCTCGCTCAGGCCCGGGCCACGGTCGCCTGACCGAGGGATCGACCCGGCACGCAGCGTGAGGGTCTCGACCCGGCCGGCGCGGTCTGGCCTCGATCCGGCCGGGCGCGGGACTCACAGGCCCGCGTCTTGCCCCGAATGATCCTGCGACGCCGCCTTCGGCCACCTTCCGGGCCCGTGGGTCCCGGATCCGACCGGTAGGGCCGCCAGGACGATGCTTCGGGCCGATTCGCGGGACCCCGAAGGCCCGCGATCGCGTGTTGAGCCCCATGGACGAGATCCCGCCGGGCGGGGCAGGAGCGTCCCGGACCGCTACTCCTCGGACAGCCGCACCACGGGCTGCGGCAGCCCGGCCTCGCCCGAGCCGGCGGCCGCGGCACCACCCGCGCCCCGGCGCCCGCCGGTCTGCGACAGCACGACGCCCGCGAGGATCAGCGCCCCGCCCACCCACTGCACCGGCTGCAGCCGTTCGCCATAGATCAGGGCCGCGGCCGCGATCGTCCACAGCGGCTCCACCGTCGAGATCAGCGAGGCCTGGGCCGCGCCCACGCGCTGGGCGCCCGCGTAGAACGCCTGGACTGGCACGAACCCGGCGATCACCGCCACGGCCACGATCCCGGGCCACGCCTCGGGCACCACGTCGGCCGGCAGCACCGGGTGCCCGATGGCGAGCGTCACGACCCAGTACACGGCGGCCGTGGAGCTGAGCATCACGGCCCCGATCGCGGACGCGTTGGCCCCCTCGTCCGACTCCCGCCCGACCCGGTCGGTGCGCTCGCCGGAGTGGCGCGCGGCGAGGATGATCCACACCGCGTAGATCAGCGGTGAGACGAGGATCAACAGCAGCCCCTCGAGCGGAGGCGCGGTCGAGGTGTCGATCCCGCCGACGGCCAGCGCCACGCCCAGGACGGCGATCCCGAGCGCCGACCACGCCCGCCGGCCCTGGAGCGGCCGCCCGAACTGGAGCGCCAGCACGGCGACCACGGGCGGATAGAGGTACACGATCAGCGCCGACAGCCCCAGCGGCACCGTCTGGATCCCCGCGTAGTAGGTCGCCGTGTTGCCGACGTACAGCACGCCCAGCCCGATCGTCGCCAGCACGGTCCGGCGCGGGAGCGCCCGCAGGGCCCGCCGGGCGCCCGGGCGCGCCAGCAGCACGACCCAGGCCAGCCCACCGGCGATCGCGAAGCGCCAGGCCATCAGCGTCAGCCAGTCCACGCCGGCGGCGTAGACAGGCTTCGCGAACAGGCCGCCGGACCCGAACGCGACGGCGCTCACGAGCACGAGGGCGATGCCGGTCAGGCGGGCGCGATCCATGTGCCGAGGGTAGCGAAGATGACGGGCCGTTCCGAACTCCCGATCGCGCGACGACGCGTACACTTGCCGGCGTGGCAGAGCTCTCCGAGCGCGCCGTCGCCGCGCGCGTCCCAACCCTCGCGTCCCAGCCCCTGATGGTCGTCGGGCGGCGTGGACCCGTGACCGTGAGCCCCGGCACCAGCCTCGCCGAGTGCATCCGCGCGATCCAGCGCACCGGCAGCGGCGACTCGGTGTTCGTGACCGAGCGCGACGGCCGCCTCGCTGGCGTCCTCACCGAGCGCGACATCTTCGGCCGCCTGATCGGCACGGACGTCGCCGCGGCGGTGGACCTCGACGCCCCCGTCGAGCGATACATGAACACGGATCCCCGCACGCTCCGGCTGGACCAGGCGGTCCGCGACGCCATCGAGCTGATGCAGTCCGGGCGCTTCCGGAACGTCCCCGTGATCGACGAACGCCGCGTCCTGGTCGGTGTCGTGCGGCAGGTGGACATCCTCAAGTTCCTCGCGGAGTCCTTCCCGGAGGAGCTGCTCAACCTCCCACCCAGACCGCACCAGCGAATGGAGCAGGCCGAAGGCGGATGACGACAACAGCAGATCGAGTCGAGCGGGAGGTCCACGAGCTCGACCGGGTGACGATCCGGTTCGCCGGCGACTCGGGCGACGGGATGCAGCTCACCGGGACCCAGTTCACCCGGACCGCGGCCGTGTTCGGCAACGACATCAGCACCTTCCCCGACTACCCGGCCGAGATCCGGGCGCCCGCCGGTTCGCTGCCCGGCGTGTCCGGGTTCCAGATCAGCTTCTCCGCCTCGGACATCCACACGCCGGGCGACGCGCCGGACGTCCTGGTCGCGATGAACCCGGCGGCGCTCAAGACGAACATCGGCGACCTGCCCGCGGGCGGCGCCGTGATCGTCAACGCCGACGCGTTCACGCCCCAGAACCTCAGCAAGGCCGCCTACGCCGCGAACCCGCTCACCGATGGGTCGCTCAAGCAGTACACGGTGTTCGAGGTCCCGATCAGCACCCTCAACGCCAGGGCGCTCGAGGGGCTGGACATGACCAGCAAGCAGGTGGACCTGACGAAGAACTTCTTCGCCCTCGGCCTGATGTTCTGGCTGTACGAGCGGTCGATGGACC
>CAYJOH010000137.1:4909-6708 GCA_964371685.1 uncultured Anaerolineaceae bacterium | reverse complement strand
TGCGCGAGCATCAGCCCGCCCACGATGTCGCCGATCGCGTACAGGTGCGGCTCCCTCGTCCGCATGTGGCCGTCGACCTTGACGATGCCCCGGTCCACCTCGGCCGACGTGGTCTCGAGCCCGACGTCCTCGACGTTGGTCGCCCGGCCGGCCGCCACGAGGAGCATCTGGGCGCTGATCTCGGCGGCGTCCTTGCCCTCGGGCCCGACCGTCATCCGGACCCCGTCGTCGCCCGTGATCACGCTCGCCGCATCGAACCGGGCGCCGGTCATCACCTTGATCCCGCGTCGCGTGAACGAGCGCTCGAGCTCCTTGCTCACGTCGCGGTCCTCGAGCGGCACGATCGCGGGCAGGTACTCGAGCAGCTGCACCTGCGCGCCGAGGTCGTGGTACATGGACGCGAACTCCACGCCCACCGCGCCGGCGCCGATGATGATCACGCTGGCGGGCATCGTGTCCATGCGCAGGACGTCGTCCGAGGTCACGATCCGCGTGCCGTCGGGCTCGATCCCGGGCAGCGACTTGACCCGGGAGCCGGTGGCCAGGATCACGTCCGTGGCGTTGAGCACGCGCTCCCCGCCGGCGCCCGGCGTCCCGTCGTCGCCCGCCTGGAGCACGCGGACCTTGGTGCCGCCCTCGAGCCGGCCACGGCCCTGGACCCAGGTCACGCCGTATTTCTTGACCAGGCTCTGCACGCCCTTCCACATCCGGTTGACCACCTGGTCGCGCCGCTTCGCGACCTGCGCGTAGTCCACGGTCGTGTCGCCGGCCAGGCGGAGGCCGAAGTCGCCGGCGTGGCGGAGGCGCTCGTTGAACGCGGCGGACTCCAGCAGGGCCTTGGTGGGGATGCAGCCGCGGTGGAGGCACGTGCCTCCCAGCTTGTCCTCGTCCACGAGGGCCACCTTGAGGCCCAGCTGGGCGGCACGGAACGCCGCCGCGTAGCCGCCGGTGCCGGCGCCGAGGACGACGAGGTCGAAGTCATTGGAAGAGCCGACGGCCATCGGTCAGGGGTGCTCCGCTGGGGTCTCGGGGCGGCCCGGCGAGCCGGGGCCGCGGCGGACGTGGGAGGGACGCGACATCGGGGCGATCGTACTACGGGCGCGGGCCGCGGGACGCTCGCGGCGGTCGACCGGCTGGCGTCCCCCGGTGCTAGATTCCGGCCCTGGCGTCCGGACGGCCCGGGCGGCCGACCGGAGGTGGCGCGCAGCGATGAACGCGGGCGAGGTCCTCGTCGCCGTGGTGCTCGCCCTCCTGTCGTACGCCGCGGGCTCGATCCCGTTCGGATTGCTCGTGGCGAGCGTCACCGGCGCCCCCGACCCGCGCCTGACGGGCAGCGGGCGAACGGGCGGCACGAACGCGCTGCGGGCGATGGGCCGCAAGCGGGCCCTGGTCGTCGTCACCGGTGACGTGCTCAAGGGGGTGGTCCCGGTGCTTGTCGCCCGGCTGCTGACCGGCAACGCGGCGGTCGAGGTGCTGTGCGCGATCGTGGCCATCCTGGGCTCGACGCGCTCGGTGTTCGTCGGGTTCAAGGGCGGGCGGGGCGTCGCGACGAGCGTGGGGACGATGCTGGTGATCTTCCCGCCCGCGATCCTGGTCGGCGCGCCGGTGTTCGTGGGCGTGATCCTCGCGACCCGGTACGTGTCGCTGGGCTCGCTGCTGGCAACGGCCGCCGGCGGCGCGCTGGTGGTCGTGTGGTGGCTGGCGGCCAACGGATCGGTGCCGTTCGCGTACCCCGTGTACGCGACCCTCGGCGGGGCGCTGGTGTGGCTCGCCCACGCGGACAACATCGACCGGCTGAT
>CAYJOH010000137.1:0-4809 GCA_964371685.1 uncultured Anaerolineaceae bacterium | reverse complement strand
AACGCGAGAACCGGGCCGCGGCGACCGCGACCCGGTTCGGGCGAACGTGGATCAGCCGCCGCGTTGGGTGCGGAAGCAGTCCGAGCAGTAGACGGGCTTGCCGTTCGTCGGGCGGAACGGGACTCGCGCCTCGCGCCCGCAGCTGGAGCAGGTTGCCGTGAACATCTCGCGGGGGGCGCTGCTGCGGCCGCCGTAGCCACCGCCGCCGTACGCGCTGTCGCCACCGCCGTACGCGGAGTCATAGCCGCCGGCGTATGAGCCACCGCCGCCGTACGCGCTGTCGCCGCCCGCCCGCGCGGCCTTGCGGCTGGCGCGGCACGAGGGGCACCGGCGAGGCTCCGAGAATCCCTTCTCGGCGTAGAAGGCCTGTTCGCGGTCCGTGAATGCGAACTCCATTCCGCAGTCGGAACAGGTCAGGGTCTTGTCGGCCACGTGCCGATCTCCTCCAGATGTCGCCGCCTCTTGCCCAGGTTCCTCGAGACGGTGCCGGAGGAGACCAAGATTCGAACGTGCGAACGGGTGTGAGCATGCGCGGCGATCCGCGCACGCGGGGAGTGTAGAGGCAACGCCCGGCCGTGGCGATACCCCAAATGACCCCTCGGATCCGGGACCTGTCGTCCCGCCCGCAGATGCACGTCAGCCGGTCGCCGACGCCCAGCCCTTCGAGCGCTCCACGGCCCGGTGCCAGCCGCGGAGCAGCGCCGCCCGCCGCTCGGGGGCCATCGACGGCTCGAATCGCCGGTCCACCGAGCGGATCGCGGCCAGCTCGTCGAGGCCGGACCACACGCCGGTCGCGAGGCCGGCCAGCGAGGCCGCGCCCCAGGCCGTCGTCTCCGTCACGCGCGGCCGCTCCACGGGCACCCCGAGCAGGTCCGCCTGGAACCGCAGCAGCTCGTCGTTACGCGCCGCTCCCCCGTCCACCCGGAGGTCCGCGAGCGGCGCGCCGCGGTCGGCCGCCATCGCCTCGACCACGTCGTGGACCTGGTACGCGATCGACTCGATCGTCGCCCGCCCGATCTCGGGCAGCCCCGTGCCCCGCGTCAGCCCGATCAGCAGGCCGCGCGCGTCCGGGTCCCAGTGGGGCGCGCCCAGACCCACGAACGCCGGCACGAGGTACACGCCGCCGGTGTCCTCGACGCCCCGGATGAGCTCGTCGATGCCGTCCGAGGTCGCGATCGCCCGGAGGCCGTCGCGCAGCCACTGGACGGCGGCCCCGGCGATGAACACCGAGCCCTCCAGCGCGTACCAGACCGGCCCGCCCTCGCCCAGCCGCCACAGCGCGGTGGACAGCAGGCCGTGCGCGGACGGGACCGGCTGGTGACCCACGTTGGCGAGCAGGAACGCCCCCGTGCCGTACGTGTTCTTCGCCTCGCCGGCGTCGAAGCAGGCCTGGCCGAACATCGCCGCCTGCTGGTCGCCGGCCACCCCGGCGATCGGGATCGGCGTGCCGAACACGTCGGCGTCCGTCTCGCCCCACACCGCGGACGACGGCCGGACCTCGGGCAGGAGCGCCCGGGGGACCTCCATCAGCCGCAGGAGCTCGTCGTCCCAGTCCAGCGTGCGCAGGTCCAGCAGCAGCGTCCGCGACGCGTTGGACACGTCGGTCGCGTGGACCCGGCCGCCGGTCAGCCGCCAGGTGAGCCACGTGTCCACGGTCCCGAACGCGAGCTCGCCGCGCTCGGCGCGCCCGTACAGGTCGCCCTCACGAAGGATGTGCCGGATCTTGGGGCCGGCGAAGTAGGCGTCCAGCGGCAGCCCGGTCCGCTCCCGGACGAACGGCTCGTGCCCCTCGGCCTTGAGGCGGTCGCAGAACGGCGCGGTGATCCGGCTCTGCCACACGATCGCGGGAGCGACGGGGCGCCCGGTGGCGCGGTCCCACACGATCGTGGTCTCGCGCTGGTTGGTCACGCCGATCGCCGCGACGCGCGCCGCGCCACCGACGGCCGCCACGGTCTCCCGGGCGACCCGCAGCTGGCTGCCCCAGATGTCATCCGGGTCATGGGTGACGTGCCCCGGCGAGGGGAAGCCCTGGGGGAACTCGCGCTGGGCGCTGGCAACCGGGGTGCCGGCGCGGTCGAACGCGATCGCGCGCGAGGACGTCGTCCCCTGGTCGAGGGCGAGGACGAAGCGGTCGTCGGTCATCGGGCTCCCCTGTCCATCGTCGATGGCACCGGTCCCCGGCCTGCTCAGGCGGCCGGCGGGACGTCGAACTCGCGGTGGGCGCCGGCGAGGTACGTCTCCACCTCCGCAGCCTGGCGGGCGGCGTCCCAGCCCAGGACGGCGCCCAGGATCGCAGCCGCGCGCGGGGCGATGGCGGCGCCCCGGTCGCGGAGCTCCGGCGCGAGGCGGATCCGGCGGCTGAGAACGTCGTCGAGGGTCATCGCCAGCTCGTGCTCCGCGGCCCAGGCGACCTCGGCCTCGAGGTACGGGAAGCCGTCGGCCAGCGGGCGCGCCAGGTCGCGGGCGCGCGCCAGCTCGAGCACCGCCGCGGCCTCCGTCCCGTGGCGGTCCACCAGCGAGCGCCCGGCCTCCTCGCCGATGCCGCCCACGCTCCCCAGGCGGGCAGCGAGCGCGTCGAGGTCCGCGCGGGCGGACGCGCCGACCAGCGGCAGCTCCGCGGTGGCGCTGGGCCGCCGCACCGCCGCGTCGCCCAGCGTGGCGTTGACGGCGTCGCGGGCCATCACCCGGTAGGTCGTGTACTTGCCGCCGCTGATCCTCACCAGGCCGGGCGCCTCCACGCTCACCTTGTGCTCGCGCGAGACCTTGACCGTGGAGCTGGCGTCCGAGGGCGCGATCAGCGGTCGCAGGCCGGCATAGGTGCCGACGATGTCGTCCCGGGTGATCTGGAGGTCCAGCGCGCCGTTGAGCGTGCCCAGGATCTCGTCGACCT
Source organism: uncultured Anaerolineaceae bacterium (assembly GCA_964371685.1). Taxonomy (GTDB): domain Bacteria; phylum Chloroflexota; class Limnocylindria; order Limnocylindrales; family CSP1-4; genus CAIXZV01. The sequence continues at coordinate 1,919 of CAYJOH010000137.1, read as the reverse complement.
CCTCGCGGCTCGCCGGCGGTCGGTCCACGGGGCCGTGGTACGGGTGGTCGGTGGTCCCGATCAGCCAGTGGCGGGGCCAGGGCACGAGGAACGCGACGCGACCGGGGATCCGGAGCGTCATCCCGCCGCGGGCCGGGATCCGGTCGCGGGGGATCACGAGGTGGCTGCCGCGCGACGGCAGCACGCTGAACGAGCCACCGCCGAACGGCCGGTCCGGCAGCGCGCCCCAGACGCCCGTGGCGTCGAGCACGGCCGCGGCGCGGGCCTCGAGCACCGCCCCGGTCAGCCGGTCCTCGAGCACCGCCCCGGTGACGGCGGCGCCCTCGTGCAGGGGCGCGGTCGCGCGCACGCGGGTGGCGGCGAGCGTGGACCCGGGCGCGTGGGCGAGCGCCGTGCGCAGGACCGCGAGCGTGAACCGCGCGTCGTCCTCCATCGCGTCGTGGTAGGCGAGGGCGCCGCGCAGGCCCTTCGTCCGGAGGTGCGGGGCGTACTCCAGCGCTCCGGCCGTCGAGAGGTGGCGGTGGAAGCCGCCCGACTTCCGCGACCCGAGCAGGTCGTACATCGTCATGCCCGCCGCGTAGAAGGCCCGGGTGAGCACCGGTGGGCCGTAGAGCGGGAACAGGAACGTCTCGAGCCGGACGAGGTGCGGGGCGAGGCGCAGCAGGCGGGCGCGCTCCGAGAGGGCCTCGCGGACGAGGTTGACCTCGAACTGCTGGAGGTAGCGCAGCCCGCCGTGGATCAGCCGGCTGGAGCGCGACGAGGTGCCGGCGGCGACGTCGTCCTGCTCGACCAGCGCGACCCGGAGCCCGCGCGACGCGGCATCCAGCAGCGCCCCCACGCCGACGATCCCGCCACCGACGATCAGCAGGTCCCAGCGCTCGTCGGCGAGCCGCGCCAGGTCGCGGGCGCGGGCGGCGAGCGGCGATTCGTCGACGGGCGGGAGCGGGGCTGGCGCGGCGGTCACGGCAGGTGCCTCAGGAATGCGGGGCGCGCAGGATGCGCCACAGGACGAACGCGGTGCCGCCCAGCAGCACCGCGATGAGCAACGGGGTGTGGAACACGATGCCCTGTCCCTCGCCCGGGAGCAGGGCGGTGACGGCGGCCGCGGCGAGCACGATCGCGACCACGGCGGCGGCGACGAGCAGGACCTCGCGCAGGCCGGGCTGGCGGTCAGCCACGGTCCGCCTCCTGCGGGACGCCGATCGGGGCGACGAGGACGCGGCCGGCCAGGGCGCGGCCCAGCTTCGTGCGCAGCCCGGTCTTCGGCCGGTGGAAGGTCACCGTCAGGTCCGCGCGGACGACCGGATCCGACGGGTCGCCCGAGGTGAGGTCCACGGCCGTGGGCGTGTCCACGGCGAGGACGGGGATGCCGGCCTCGCGCGCGTGGTGGGTGAGCTCCACGGCGCTGCGGATGGGCTCCCGCAGGCGGCCCCGGACGCCGGTGCCCAGCAGCGCGTCGACGACGATGCCGGCCCGCTCGATCCCCTGGCCGAGGATGGCCACGTCCCGGGCGACGGGTGCATGGATCCGGGTGACGTTGGGCAGGCCGTCGAGACGCTTCCAGTTGCGCGCGGCGTCGTGGGTGCCGGGCTTCTCGTCCGCGGCGACGAGCACCACGATCACGGTCATCCCCCACCCGGCGAGGCGCCGCGCCGCGACGAACCCGTCGCCGCCGTTGTTGCCGGGGCCGGCGAGGATCAGCACCGGCCGGTCCTCGCGCCGGTTGTGCACGGCGAGGGCGCGCGCGCCGGCCGCGACCGCGGTCCCGGCGTGCTCCATGAGGGCCTCACCGGGGACGCCCAGCGCCTGGGCCTTGCGGTCGGTGCCGGTCATCGCCTCCGCGGTGATCGCCGTCCGTGCCGCCGCGGCCGCCCAGCGGAGCTCCAGCTCGCCCAGCGACAGGGCGTGGAGCTCCGGGT
>CAYJOH010000136.1:550-6732 GCA_964371685.1 uncultured Anaerolineaceae bacterium | reverse complement strand
CGGTTGATGAGCTGGGCCTGGTGGTCGTCGATCCGCCGGATGATCTGGCTGGACAGGACCCGCGGCTTGATGCGGTCCTTCTCCTCGAGCCCGATCTCGCGCAGGATCGCGGCCCCCGCCGCGCGCACCTCGGCCTGGGAGGGGGAGTGGATCTCGAGCATGCCGTAGTAGCGCTCGATGATCTGCATGCCCGGCTTGACCGACGTCGACTTGAGCGCGATGTCGGTCAGGCGGTTGATCTCGATGCCCGGCGACACCTCGATCGACAGCGACGCGTCCCCGGCGAGGGGCAGGAAGCCCTGGGCGACGGTGCCCAGGAACGCCGCGTACTGCGCCTGGAGGCTGTCGAGGAAGACGTAGGCGCGAAGGTCAATATTGCTCACGCGCTCCCCTTGCTCCTGTGACGATCCTGACCCCGGCGGAGGCCCCGATCCGGGTCGCGCCGGCAGCGATCATGTCCTGGACGTCCTCGGCGGTGCGGATGCCGCCCGAGGCCTTGACCCCCATCTTCGGCCCCACGGCCTCGCGCATCAGGGCGACGTCGAACACCGTCGCGCCGCCCGACGCGTAGCCGGTCGAGGTCTTCACGTAGTCGGCCTTGGCCTCCCTCGCGAGGTGGCACGCGATGACCTTCTCCTCGTCGCTGAGGAGGGCGGTCTCGATGATCACCTTGTTGAGCGCGCCCGACTCGTGGCAGGCGTCGGACACGTGGGCGATGTCCTCGCGGACGACGTCCCGCATGCCGCTCTTGAGCGCGCCGATGTTGATCACCATGTCGATCTCGCGGGCGCCGTCCCGGATCGCGCGCCGCGCCTCCATGGCCTTGACCTCGGTGGTGGCGGCGCCGAACGGGAAGCCGATGACCGAGGCCACCGCGACGCCGCTGCCGCGCACCCGGTCCGCGGCCCGCCGGATCCAGGTCGGGTTGATGCACACCGCGGCGAAGCCGTGCTCGACCGCCTCGTCGCACAGGCGGTCGATGTCGGCGGCCGTCGCGTCCGGGCGGAGCAGCGTGTGGTCGATGTAGGCGGCGAGGTCCCGCGGCACGTCCCCGCCCCGGCCGTGGTAGGCGATGCGGGACGCGCCGTTGGTCACGACGTCGCGAACCTTGTCGGGTGAGTGGGCGGCGCACGAGCCCCCGCAGTCCATGCAGGTGTCGCCGCCGATCGAGAACGCCGCGAGCACCTCGCGGGTGATCGTCTCGATCAGCAGGTCCCGGTCGTCGATCGTCATCGTGATCCGTCCCCGGCTATGGGCTTGCTGTAGCGCCGTTCGATCTCGGTGATCTTGTCCACGCGGGCCGCGTGGCGCCCGGGACCCCACGGGGTCGCGAGCCACTCGGCGACGATGTCCAGGGCGAGCCCGGTGCCGACGAGGCGTGCCCCGAGCGTCAGGACGTTGGCGTGATTGTGCTCCCGGGCGTTGCGCGCCGTGGACAGGTCGTAGCACAGCGCCGCGCGAACGCCGGGCACCTTGTTGGCGGCCATCGCGGAGCCGATCCCGGCGCCGTCGACGACGATCCCCGCCGCGCAGGTGCCGTCCGCCACGAGGCGCGCGACGGCGTGCGCGAAGTCCGGGTAGTCCACCGAGGCGTCGCTCGTGGTGCCGCAGTCGTGGACCGGGTAGCCCCGTTCCTCGAGCGAGCGGCGGATCGCCTCCTTGAGCGCGAAACCGCCGTGGTCCGCGCCGACGGCGATCGCCGGGCGGTCCGCGGGGACGGGCGCGGGACCCGCGACCGGGGCGGGGGAGGGGGGAGGGCGGAACGGCGCTCGCCGGCGGGGCGGGCGCGACCGTCGCGTCGACGATCCGACGCACGACCTCGCGAACGTCGGACTCCGACGGGCGTCCCTGCCGCGGGTCAGCCATGGGCCATCAGCCACTCGGCGGTCGCCTCGTCCGTGACCAGGACGTTGACGCAGCCGGCGCGGATCGCGGCCAGCGCGATCGGCCCACGGTCCGACCCGGCGGCGAGCCCGACGGCGTGGGGCTTCGCGGCCAGCTCGCCCAGCGGCAGGCCCACGGTCCGGTCGTCGAGGTCCGGCAGCGCGATCGAGCCGTCCGGGGCCAGGAACCGGCCCAGCACGTCACCCACCGCGCCGGCCTCGCGCAGCCGCGCCCGGTCTGCCTCGCCCACGAAGCCGGACTCCACGAGGACGCTGTGCGGGGTGGGGATGCCCAGGCTGAACACCGCGAACGGCGCCCGGCGCGCGGCCTCGAGCGTCTCGCCGACCGAGGGGTCGGCCTCCAGCGCAAGCCGCAGCGCCGCAGAGCCCACGATCGCGGGGGCGGCCATCAGCCGGATCGAGGCGCCCGTGGTGGCGCCGAAGCGGTCCACGATCTCGTTGACGCGGGTGGGCGTGGAGGAGCGCGAGGTGGCGCCATTGAGCTGGACGATCTCGGTCGCCTCGGTCCAGCCGGGCTCCAGCCGACCGGCCAGCTCCAGCATCGTGCGGCCCCAGGACACGCCGATGGCGCCGGTGGGACGGATCGACGCGAGGTAGCCCGCCGCGGCGGTCGCCACGGCCTCGCGCGCGACGCGGTCGTGCGCGTCGTCGGCCCCCCCCGCGCCCGCGGCCCCCGCCCCCCCCACCGCGGCCCCCCCCCCGAGCCGCTCGACGAGGGCGTCCTCGAGGTCCACCAGGCGGGCGGCGGGGTGGACGACCTCGATCCGGACGATCGATTCGCGCACCGCCCGGTCCAGGAGGCGGCCGACCTTGAACCGGCTGAGGCCGAGGCGGGTCCCGATCTGCTCCTGGGTGAGGTTCATCCCGTAGTACATCCGGGCGACCCGCACCAGCAGGCGGAGATCCGCCGTGCCGCGCGCCGGGCTCGTCGCCAGGGTCATCTGCTCCTGCCACCATGCTGCACATCTGCAGACTTGACTGCTCATATGTGCAGAGCAACCGTAGCCACGGAGATGATCCGTGTCAAGCCGGCAGCGCCTCGCCGATCGGGTCGTGCCGCCCGTCAACGGGCGTCGCAGATCGCGAAGTTTCAGTATTGACAGAACCTTCGGAAGCATCGAATATCCTCGACATGGATGACCGGCAGGCCGCGTTCGTCGAGGAGATGGGCCAGTACCTCGGCTCGATCGGCATGACGCCGATGGCGGGGAGAATGCTGGCGTGGTTGCTGATCTGTGACCCGGTGGAGCAGACGGCCGCCGAGCTCGCGGACAGCCTGCGCGCGAGCCGGGGCGCCATCAGCGGCGCGGCGCGCAGCCTCGAGACTGCCGGCTTCATCCGCCGGTCCAGGCGTCGCGGGGAGCGGCGCGAGTACTTCAGCATGCCGCCGGGCGCCATCCGTGCGCTCATCACCGGCGCCGGCGCGATCTACCAGCGGCTCGAGGTGATCGCGGCCCACGGGATCGGCGTCGTCGCCGACCTGCCGCCGCCGAAGCGCGAGCGTATCGAGGAGTTCCACGACTTCGTCGCGTACGTGGAGCGCGTGGTCCCCGCCCTGCTCGAGCAGTACGTCCGGGACCGCGACCAGGCCCGTGCGTCGATGGTCGTGGAGACCGTCCTCCAGGCCTCCGCGTAGCTGCGCCAACTCCGTCCCCGCTCATTCCCACTGAAAGGCAGTCAACGTGTCCATCATCCGAACCGAGCGCCTGACCAAGTCCTACGGCGCCCACCGGGGCATCGTCGACGTCGACCTCACGGTCGAGGAAGGCGAGGTGTTCGGCTTCCTGGGTCCCAACGGCGCCGGCAAGACCACCACGATCCGGACGCTGCTGGACCTCATCCGGCCGACGTCCGGCCGCGCCTTCGTGTTCGACATCGAGTCGACCGCCGACCCGGTCTCGATCCACCGCCGCATCGGTTACGTCCCGGGCGAGTTCACGCTCTACGATCGCCTGACCGGCGGCCAGACCATCCAGTACTTCGCCAATCTCCGGGGCGGGGTCGACCGCGCCTACCAGGCCTCGCTCATCGAGCGGCTCGACCTCGACCCATCGCGCAAGTTCAAGGAGTACAGCAAGGGGAACAAGCAGAAGGTCGGGCTCGTGATCGCCCTGCAGCATCGGCCGGAGCTGCTGATCCTCGATGAGCCGACGTCCGGCCTGGATCCCCTCGTCCAGGAGACCTTCTTCGCGACGATCCGCGAGACGGTCGAGGCGGGGTCCACGGTCTTCCTCTCGTCCCACATCCTGTCGGAGGTCGAGAAGACGTGCGACCGCGTCGCGATCATCCGGGAGGGACGGCTGGCCAAGGTCGACACGGTCGACGCGCTGCGCGATCTCGCCCACCACGAGGTCGAGCTCCGGTTCGCGGACGGCGTGCCGGCCGAGGTGTTCACGGGCCTGCCGGGCGTCTCCGACGTCGAGGTCGGGGATCACGTGCTGCGGATGCGGGTTGCCGGCTCGATCACGCCGGTCGTCCAGGCGGCGGCACGCTACGAGCTCCTCGACTTCGTCTCGCGCGAGCCCTCGCTGGAGGAGACGTTCCTCGCCCAGTACGGCCGCCAGGCCGTCGAGGTGAACCACCATGACCGCTAGCGCCGGCGCTCCGCACGCCGCGACCACCTATGCCCCGATCCCGATCCGGCACCGGATCTATGGCCTCGGGAGCATCTACGGCAAGTCACTCCGCGACTCGCGGCTCGCGTTCATCATGTTCACGGGCCTCATCGCCGGCCTGATGCTCGCCATCGGCTCGGCCTGGGGCTCGGCCTACGGCACGGTCGAGGCTCGCAGGGAGATCGCGCTGCTCCTCGAGAACGTCCCGCCCATCATGGCCGGCATGGCCGGCCCGATCGTGAAGCCGGAGACGATGGGCGGCTTCCTGACCTACAAGTACGGCCCGTTCTTCGCGTTCCTCGCCGGGCTGTGGTCGATCCTCGCCCTGTCCAACACGCTCGCGGGCGAGGCGCGGCGCGGGAGCCTCGATTTCGTCGCCGCCGCGCCGTTCGGGAAGCGCCGGATCGCGCTGGAGAAGCTCGCCGCGCATCTCACCGCCATGGGCGTGTCGATGGTGTTCCTCGCGCTCGCCGCGTGGGTCGCCGGCTCGACGTTCGGCAACCGGGAGCTGGGTGACGAGATCCCGCTCGCGGCCGGGATCGGGTTCGCGGCCTGGGTCGGGCTGATGGGCCTCGTCTCCGGGTCGGTCGCGTTCGCGCTGGCGCCGGTCGTGGGCCGGGGAAGCGCGGCCGGGATCGCCGGTGGCGTCCTGCTGGGCATGTTCGTGCTCAGCGGGTACGCGCCCTACGTCCCGGCGTTCGAGTGGATCGCCAAGGTGTCATGGTTCCACTGGACCTACGACCACGTGCCGCTTGCCGCGCAGTTCGACTGGCCCTCGCTCGGGCTCGTCGGCGTGGTGACGGTCGTCCTGTTCGCGGTCGGGATCGAGCTGTTCGCCAGGCGCGACCTGGGCGTGATGACCGGCATCCCGATGCCCGGTCTCCCGAAGGCGACCCTCGGCCTCCGCGGCCCGGTCGGTCGGTCGTTCGGCGACCAGCTGCCGGGCGCCCTCGCGTGGGGCGTGGGGATCGGCGTGTTCGGGTTCATGCTCGCGGCCGTCAGCCGCACCTTTGCCGACCAGCTCACGACGGACTTCCCGACGTTCGCCGAGCTGCTCGCGACGCTGTTCCCGGGCGTCGACCTGACGTCGTCGGGCTGGTTCCTCCAGCTGATCTTCGTCGAGATGGGCCTCATCGTCATGGGCTTCGCCGCGGCGACGTTCGTCAGCCGGTGGGCCTCCGACGAAGAGACGGGCCGGCTCGAGACGGTCCTCTCGTCACCGGTGACCCGGGTGCGCTGGGTCGTCGCGGGCGGCGTGGGCGGAATCCTGGCCGTGATCGTGACCACGGCGGTGTTCGCCCTCGGGATCGGTCTCGGATCGGTGTTCGCCGGCAGCGAGGCCGCGACGCCGATGGCGGGCTCGATGGCCCTCGCCTTCTACGCCGCCGCGATGGTCGGGATCGGGGTCGCGATCGGCGGCCTGTGGCGGACCTCGTGGGCCGCAGAGCTCGTCGCCGCGATCGTGATCGCCACCTTCCTGGTCGGCCTCCTCGCGCCGGCGCTGGAGCTGCCCGACTGGGTTGCGCAGCTGTCGCTGACCACACACCTGGGCCAGCCGATGATCGGCAGATGGGACCCTGCGGGCATCGCCGCGTGCACGATCATCGCCGTCGGCGGCATCGCGCTCGGGGCGTTGGGCGTCTCGCGCAGGGACATCGCCCGC
>CAYJOH010000136.1:0-540 GCA_964371685.1 uncultured Anaerolineaceae bacterium | reverse complement strand
GCCCGGCGGCCGCTCGCGCTATCGCGGCGCCGACCGCCGGACGCCCCGGCCACTTCCTGGCGGCCCGCGCCGACCTAGACTCGGGCCGTGGACCCGTTTGCCCTCGGCTGCATCGCGCTGGCGGCCGTCCTCCATGCCGCCTGGAACATCCTGCTCAAGACCGCCGGTGACCCGTTGTGGACGGCGACCGTCGGGGTCGCGGCGGCGTCGGCGGTGCTCGTGCCGCTGGTCGCCGCCGGCTGGCTGCTCACCGGGCAGCCGGTCATCCCGGCGGAGGCCTGGGCGATCGGGATCGTCTCGGGTGCCGTTGAGGTCGCGTACTTCGTGTTCCTCGCGGCCGCCTACCGCCGCGGCGACCTGTCGGTGGTATACCCGCTCGCCCGGGGCAGCGCGCCGCTGCTCGCGGTGGCCATCGGCGTGGCGGTCCTCGGCGAGCGTCTGGCGCCGGGAGCATGGGCGGGCGTCGTGCTGCTCGTCGGCGGGCTGCTCCTCGTGCAGCGGCCATGGCGGCTGCTCCAGGCTGCGGCCGCGGCCCACGAC